>NZ_JBSICH010000008.1:0-74286 GCF_053613315.1 Streptomyces sp. JK94
CCGCTTCACCCGACCCGACCCCGCCACCCGCGCCCAGACCACGCCGTACATATCGCCCTACGCCTACGCCGACAACGTCCCCACCCTCCTGACCGACCCCAGCGGACTGACCCCCGACGACCCCAACAACGACCGCGTCGACAGCCTCGGCGAAGCAGCGGGCATCTTCGGCGACGCCTTCGTCGACGTCTTCAAGTCCCCCTTCGTCTTCCTCGGAGACGCGTACGACGCATTCACCGGCCAGAACGGCGGCGCCGGCGCCTTCGTCGACAAGTACCTCCCCGTCCGCCCCGCCTACCGCCTCTACCGCGCCGAATACATGCTCCGCCAGCAGGGCTGCGACGCCCTCGCCGACCTCTACGCCGAGACCGCGGAGGAACTCACCCAGCAAATCGCCCTCGTTGGGATCGGCGGCATGACGGGGTGGCGACGAACTGCGGTCAACCCCAGTAGCGGCATTGCCGCAGAGGCGGGAGCAAGTGCGATTACGCGGCTCCTCTACGGGGCCCGTAAGAGCGAGGGGCTTCCCGGCTCTGCAGGCGTGACGATTGACCGCCGTCCGACGGTGACAGAACTGGAGAATCTGACCATCAAGATCGCGAGAGGTGTGCGTCGAATGGGAGTCTCGATCGGGTGATCGCGGCCGGTGCCGGGCATGGGAACAGGGCCTCTTGGTAGCTCGGGGTTGCGAAGCCAACCGAGACCCAGGAGACCCTGTTGCCGCAGTTGTACGTGCTCGCGCCCGTGGAGAGTTCAACTCAGCTGCACCGATGTGTGATTGTGTCGCTCACCGATTCGGGAATGCGGCCGATCACCCGGAACGTGTTCGGCGGTACCCCTCGGACATGACGGACGCGGAGTGGGCCCAGGTCCGGCCGCTGCTGCCGGTGCCGGCCTGGATGGGTGGCCGGGGCGGCCAGCCGGGGAGGCGTACTGCCACCGGGCGATACTCGATGCGATCCGCTACCTGGTCGACATGGCATCAAATGGCCGGCCATGCCAGGGGACTTCCCGCCCTGGGACCGGGTCTACGCGTTCTTTCGCCGCTGGCGTGACCACGGCCTGGTCCAAGAGCTCCACGACCGGCTGCGCGGACAGGTCCGCGAGAAGCTGGGCCGGGACACGGAGCCGACAGCCGGGGTGATCGACTCGCATAGGTGTATTGACCACAAGCGTTGTTGACAACGGACGGACGACTCGGCTGCCTGTCGCAGGCATACGATCCGGCTCGCTGTGGGCCCGACCCAGCGGCCGGTGTTTGCATCGATGGTGTCGGTGCTCAGGCGGTCGTGCTCTGCATTCGGGTGTCCCCTTGTGCGTTGTGCGCGGCTGCGATCGCGCAAGCGGCGCGTACGAAGGCGGCGACGGCCGGGGAACGGGCTTCCTGGGGCCAGGCAACGGCCAGTGTGCAGTTCGGCAGGTCACTGACCGGCCGGTAGGCAACCCCGGGGCGCGGGTTGCGTCGGGCGACTGAGGCGGGTGCGAAGAACACGATGCTGCCCGTCTCGACGAGACTGAAGATCTCCGACAAGTTGGAGGCTTGCCCTGTGCCCCCGCCCCCGGATGGGGACGGCGCGGTTTGGCCGTCGTCGGCCGGCGCGCCGTTGGGGAGGTTCCGGCCGGCCAGGTCCGCCAGGCACAGCCGGGTACGGGCGGCCAGTGGGTCGGTGGCGGCCATCGCGACCAGGACCGGCTCGGTCAGCAGCGGTTCACTGTCCAGCCCTCGGTCATCCACGGGGCGGAGCATGAGTGCTACATCGGCGAGGCCATCGCGCAGTGCCTGGGGTTGATCGCCGAACCCTCCGAGGACCAGTTCGGGGGGCAAAGCTGCGGGGTCGGTGCCGTAGGCGTCCAGGATCTGCGGCAGCAGGCCGCCGTCGATGTCGGCCTTGAGGGCGACCCGCAGCCGGGGCGAGGCGCTGCCTGCGTGCTGGGCCCGGTGGGCGGCAGCGGTGACCGCCTCCAGGGCAGTTCTGGCGTCGCGCAGCAGGACCTCTCCGGCACGGGTGAGTTTCACCTGCCGGGTGGTCCGCTCAAACAGTGTCACGCCGAGTTGTCGTTCAAGGCCGCGGATCGTGCGGGACAGCGGGGGCTGCGCCATGCCCAGCCGATCGGCGGCCCGCCCGAAGTGCAGTTCCTCCGCGACCGCGACGAAGTAGCGGAGCTGCCGCACCTCCAAATCATTCATACCCACAGGGTATCAATAGCAACCAAGGTGGTCCTTCACCCGAACCGCTGCGCGAGGTTCACTCGAAAGCGACCGCCCGGCACGCCCCCCCTGGGATCCGCCGCCGACCGCCACGCATGGAGGCACTCATGATCGTTATTACTACGCCGACCGGTGACATCGGCCGACAGGTCCTGGACCGGGTTCTGGACAGCGGTGAACCGGTGCGGGTGATCGCCCGCGATTCCTCCCGCCTCGCGGAGCACGTGCGCGCGCAGGCGGAGGTGGTGGAGGGCTCACACGCCGACGCGGACACGATCGCGAAGGCGCTGGAGGGCGCTGACCGCCTGTTCTGGCTCGTGCCTCCGGCCGGCTTCCGGGACGCCGGCCCCGCCGGGAGCTACTACCTGGACTTCACTCGGGCCGCCGCCCAGGAAGCCGCAGGCCGGGGCGTGCGGATGGTGCACGTCACCTCCCTGGGTCACGGATACAACGGAGCGGCTGGCCTGCTGTCGGCCGCACTCGACATGGACGAGCTGATCGAGAGCACCGGCGTGCAGTGCCGGGCGCTGGCGCTGCCGTTCTTCATGGAGAACGTCCTCCACCAGGCCCAGCCGATCGCACAGCAGGGCGTGTTCTCCATGGCGAACACCGCGGACCGACCGTTGCTGACCGTCGCCACCCAGGACGTGGCCGCCACCGCGGCAGACCTTCTGCTGGACACCACCTGGAACGGTCAGGCCCGCGTTCCCCTGGTCAGCCCGGACAGCCTGACCCCCGACGCCATGGCCGAGATCATCACCGAAACCCTGGGCCGCACGGTGCGCTACCAGCAGGTGCCGCTTGCGGACTTCCAGGACCAGATGGTGCAGCGCGGCGCGAGCCCTTCGCTGGCCCAGGACATGGCCGACATGGTCAACGCGCAGAACAACGGCATTTACGACGCCGAACCCCGCGACCCGGCCTCCGCCACCGCGACCGACTTCCGCCAGTGGTGCCAGAACGTCCTGAAGCCGGCCGTCCAGCCCTGACCAGCACGCCGGTCAGTGCCCGGCGCAGCCGGCACCGGGGAAAGCGGCTCCGCACACCACCATCGGGCGATGCCGCCCCTTCAAATAATCAATAGGATCGCGTGCCGCGACCGGGACGTTCGCCAGAGCGTCCCGGTCGCGGTCGCTCTCTGGATCCTCACACCCCCGTAGGCCCAGGTGCCCCACCCCAATGCACGGTGGACGGTCCACGGCAGGCGTCTCCTCGTTGAGCGGGACCCATGAACGGATCGACGTGCTACCCGACCGCACCGCCGGCACGCTCGAAGCGTGGCTGCGCGAGCATCCGGGCATCGAGACCGTGTGCCGTGGCGGCTCCGCGACCTATGCCGAGGCCGTCCGCCGCGCCCTGCCCGACGCGGTGCAGGTCGCCGACCGATGGCACATGTGGCACAACCCGCGCGAAGCCGCCCTGGCGAGGTGAAGGCACACAGCACCTGCTGGGCCGCCGTTCAGGACACGCCCGTCTACGAAGGGCCCCGCGCGCGGACGACCCTGGAGCGCTGGCACCAGATCCACAACCTGCTCGAGAAGGGCGTGGACCTGCTCGAGTGCGCCCGCAGACTGCAGCTGGCCCTGAACACCGTCAAACGCCACGCTCGGGCCGACCGGCCCGAGCGGATGCTCCGCGTCCCCGAATACCGCGCCGGCCTCGTCGACCCCTACCGCGAGCACCTGCGCACACGCCGTGCCGAAGGTCCCGCCGTCCCCGTCCAGCATCTCTTCGAAGAGATCAAGGCCCTCGGGTTCACCGGCTGTCTGAACCTCCTGCACAAGTACATCAACCAGGGCCGTGCGGACGCCGACCGCAGCCACATCTCCCCGCGCCGGTTCGCCCGGACCATCCTCACCAGGCCCGACAACCTGAAGGCCGAACATCACGATCTTCTGGCACGGCTTACCGCCACCTGCCTCCAGATGACCCAACCGGCCGCCGCTGTCCGGGGCTTCGCCACACTCCAGACGCCTTGCGCAGGAAACGCCGACGGGCTCACGCGCTGGATCGTCGAGGTTCGCTCAGCCAATCTGACCCATCTGCACCCCTTCACCCGGGGCCTGGAGCGAGACCGCGGTGCCGTGAACGCCGCACTCACACTTCCGTACAGCAACGGCCCCACCGAAGGTGTCAACACCAGGACCAAGCGAATCGCGCGCCAGACGCACGGCCGAGCAGGCTTCACCCTGCTCCGCCACCGCATCCTCCTCGGACAACGCCACCCTCCGTCACCAACGAATGTGAGACAGGGCCGATGATCAGACACTCCCTGCAACCGCAGGGCCTCCTGCGCCGACGGTGACAGATGCCGCGCGTCCCCCACCAGATCGCTCACACCCGCCCAACGATCCAGAACCCAAGCTGCGTCGGATCAGGACGCGGGACGCGTCGCGGTGACCGCGACAGCGGTGTACTTCATGTCGAAGCTGCCGCCCATGGCGTCGATCGCGGCGCCGACCTCCGTCAGCACCCTCTCCAGCTTCTCGGGCTCGAACTGGCCGTGGTCCCCCTGGGTGGGCAGCTGGTCGAGCCACTCGTCCTTGCTGTAGACGTACTCCCACTCGAACTGCCACTGCTCGGGCTCGCCGAACCCGCCGACCTTGCGGATGCCCTCGATGGTCTTGGTGAGCAGCGGCGAGCTGCTGGTCGGGGGCGGTGTCGGCATGCTGTAGGCCCGCGTGGCCAGCGCGTCCGGAACCACCTCGACGTAGATCTTCCGGAAGGCCTCGCGGACCTCCGCCGGGGGCTCCGCGACGTTCCAGAACGCGGCGAAGCGTCCCGAGGGGCGCAGCACCGACGCCGCCTTGGCCGCACCCGCCTCGGGGTCCACCCAGTGCCATGCCTGGCCCGAGATGATGCCGTCGAAGCGCCGGTCCGCCGAGTCCCATTCCTCGAAGCGCGCGATTTCGATCTCCGTGCCGTGGGTCCGCGCGAACTCCGCCATCCGGGCATCCGGTTCCACTCCGAGAACCGTACATCCGGCCGCTTGGAATTGACGCGCTTCGATACCCGTACCCGCGCCTACATTCAGTAGCTCATTACCCGGGCACGACCGCACCACACGGTCCACCAGGCCATCCGGATAACGGGGTCGAGTTCGGTCGTAGCGTTCTGCGTCCAGGCCGTAGTTTTCGGCCGTGCCACGCTGCTGATGGAGTTCTCCGCCGAGCTTCGAATTCGCCATGGACGGACCATAGTGGGCGCACGCCCACTACGTCAACCCTGGGTTGCACCCCCGCCTTCACCAGCACCTGTCCCGCACTCTCACCAAAGGACCGGAAGGGAGCGCAGACCCCTGATGAGCGTGGATTGGGTGTAGGTGATCTCGTCGGCGGGGACGGCGAGCCGCAGTCCGGGAATGGCCGGGAAGAGGGCGGCGAACGCGACCTCCAGTTCGATCTGGGCGAGCTGCGCCCCCACACAGCGGTGCATCCCGTGTCCGAACGTCAGATGCGCCGTGGCGTTCTCACGGGTGACGTCGAAACGGTCCGGGTCGCGGAACGTCGCCGGGTCGAAGTTGGCGGCCGTGTTGCACGCGATGACCACGCTGTGGGCGGGGATGGTGGTGCCGCCCAGGTCCACGTCGGCCGTGGTGGCGCGGATCAGTCCGGTGTGCGGGTCGACGCCGGGGGTGACGTGGCGCAGCACCTCGGAGACGGCGGCGGGCACGGCCCGCGGGTCGCGGCGCACCACGGCCAGCTGGTCCGGGTTGTCCAGCAGCGCCAGCAGCCCCTTGCCGAGCATGGTCGCGGTCGTCTCGTAGCCGGCCAGCAGAAGACCGCAGCCGAGGGTGACCAGCTCCTCGGTGTCGAGGCGGCCCTGCTCGTCGCGGGCGGTGACGAGGCCGTGGAGCAGACTGCCGTCCGGGTGGGCGCGCTTGTCGTCGACCAGCCCACCCATGTAGTCGAAGAGGGAGCGCAGCGCCGCCATCGCCTCCTGCGGCTGCGTCCCGGGGGCACTGACACGGTCGGCCCAGGCGCGGAAGCGGTCCCTGTCCGCGTAGGGGACGCCGAGGATCTCGCAGATCACGGCGATCGGCAAGGGACAGGAGAGCCCCTCCGCCAGGTCCGCGGGCGGCCCGGCCGCCTTCATCGTCCCGATCAGTTCGTCGGCGATCTGCTGGATGCGGGGACGAAGACCGCGCATCCGGCGGGCGCTGAACTCCCCGGCGACCAGGCGGCGCAGCCGGGTGTGCTCCGGCGGGTCCATGTCGAGGATGCCGGGCTTGGTGAAGATCACGGCCGGGCTCATCACGGCGCCGAGCCGCCGCGCCTCGACGCGGCTGAACCGCGGATCGGCGAGGACGGTGCGCACCTGGGCCATTCCGGTCACCAGCCAGGCTTCGCGGCCGTCCCGCATCGTGATTCTGCGTACAGGCTTTTGCCGCCACATCTCATTGACCTGCTTCGGCACCGTATAACCCGGGGTGGCACCGGTATCGGAATTCCCGTTCAGGGTCCGGTCGGGCGAATTAGTTCCCAGGACTTCAGCCATGATCGCGACGCTAACAAGCGTATGCCCGTCCGATCAACACGCCAACCCAGGTACAGGCGCATGACCGTGGTGGGTGGTTGCGGCCGGATGCCGGTCAAAGATTTCACTGTGCACGTTTCCGCTGGTCACTGATGAGCCCGGAAAACCAGCCCGCGAGACCCTTCGAAAATACGACCCCAATAAATAGGGGGATGACGTCGGGCCGCTCCTCCAACAGAATATTGGAGAACGCATGACCAGTGTTTTACTTTCTCAATGCAATGACACACATGCAGGCGTCTCCGGACCGGAGGTGGTCGACCGTTGGAGATCAAGGAAATGGCCATTGCGGGCGCATTCCGCATCATCCCGGACAAGTACCACGACCGTCGAGGGTGTTTCTTCGAGGCCTTCCGGATCGAGGAGCTCCAGCACGCGACCGGCTTTCCCTTCCAGGTCCGCCAGGGCAACGTCTCGGTCAGCAGGCGCTCGACGATCCGCGGCGTCCACGGCACCGGAGGCGATTCCGGCGAGGCCAAGCTGATCAGCTGCGCGCGCGGCGCGGTGCTCGACATCGTGGTCGATCTGCGGGTGGGCTCGCCGGGCTTCGGCACGTTCGAGGCCGCTCCCCTCACCGAGGACTCCGGCGAACTGGTCTTCCTCGTCCCCGGTCTCGGCCACGCCTACCAGGCACTCGCCGACGACACCCGGATCACCTACCTGTGCGCGGAGCAGTTCGTCCCGGGCTCCCAGATCGACGTCAACCCGCTGGACCCCGAACTCGCCCTGCCCTGGGACCTTTCCGAGGAACCGGTCATCTCCGACAAGGACAGGGCCGCGCCGGGTCTGCGACTGGCAGCGGCGTCCGGGATACTCCCCCGCTGCACCGGCCCCGCCTGACGGGCAGAGAGGAGCGACCGTGCTGCCCTCGACCAGGAACCGACCGCTCGTAGCCGTACTCGGCGCATCCGGTTTTCTCGGCGCCGCGGTCACCGCCGAACTCATCGACGCCCCGGTGCGCCTTCGGCTCGTCTCCCGCGAGCGGAAACTTCCGCTGCCGGCCTCCTCGGCCGAGACGCACCTCGCGGACCTCACCGATCCACATGCGGTACGGGACGCCGTCGACGGTGCGGACGCCGTCATCCATCTGGCGGCCCACCTCCCCGACGGGCGCTCGTGGCGTGCGCCGGGCAGCGACTCCGAGCGGCTGAGTACGGGCCTGCTCGACACGCTCATCCGCTCCGTGCGCGGCAAGTCGCCCATCGTCGTGTTCGCCAGCACCATCCAGGCGGCGGCCCCCGAGGGCGCACCGCTCAATGACTACGTACGGGAGAAGATCGCGGCCGAGAAGGTGCTCCAGGAGGCGACCTGCAACGGCGCGGTACGCGGGATAGTGCTCCGTCCCGCCACCGTCTACGGGAGTACCCCGCTGACCGGGGCGACGGGCCGCGGGGTGGTCGCCGCGATGGCCCGCAAAGCCTTCGCCGACGAGCCCATCACCATGTGGCACGACGGCACCGTCGAGCGGGACCTGGTGCACGTCACGGACGCGGCGCGCGCCTTCGTCGCCGCGATGCGCGCGCCCGAGGCGCTCAGCGGCGCGAGCTGGCCGGTGGGCAGCGGGCGGCCCGCGCGGCTCGGGGAGGTGTTCGGCACGCTCGCCGAACTGGTCGCCGCGCGGACCGGACGCCCGCCCGTGCCCGTCGTCACCGTGGCGCCGCCGGACTGGGCGGACGCCACCGACTTCGGGAACGTGCACACCGATCCGTCGTCCTTCTCCGCGGCCACGGGCTGGCAGCCACGCGTCCGGCTGGACGACGGCCTCGCCGGCGTGGCGGACGCACTCTCTTCCTGACCGGCTCGGAGGGGCTCACGCCCCTCCGAGGAGTCTTCGGCTACGGGGAGGGGGCGACGGCGAGGGCGGCGAGACGGTCGGTCACCTCGGCGGGGCTCGGCTGGGCGAGGACCTCGCCACGCAGTGCCGTGGCGGCAGGTCCGATCCGATCACTGGTCAGGAGGGAGGCGACCGCGCTCGCGAGCGCGTCCACGGTCGCGTCCTCCCTGTCGACCGCGATACCGGCGCCCGTCGCGGCGAGCCGGGCGCAGCAGGTCTGCACGTCACGCGTGGCCGCGATGCCGAGCTGCGGGACCCCGTAGTACGCGGCCGTCATGATCGTGCCCGCTCCGCCGTGGTGCACGACCGCGTCGCAGGACGACATGATCGCGTTGAGGGGGACGTTCTCCACCACGGTCGCCCCCGACGGCAGGTCGGGGACCAGGCCGCGGTCGGCTCCCGTGACCGCGAGAACGATCTCGACGTCGTGCTCGTGGAGCGTCTTGACGACGTCGGCGACCGGGAACGCCTCGATACCGTCCCGGATCACCAGCATCGAGCCCCACGTGAGGAGCACCCGCCGCTTCTTCGCGGGCGCGAGAACCGAGGGCGGCAGCACACTGGTGCCGTTGTAGGGGACGAACCGCAGCGGGATCCGCGACGGGATCTCGCAGATCTGCATGCTCTCCAGCCATGGATCGACCGCCGTGGCGGCGTTCTCGGTGCGCGGCTCGCATCCGTGGCGCGCGTACAGCTCGCGCAGGGGTTCGGGCCAGTCGTCCGGCGCCATCCCGCATCCCGGGTAGCCGTACCCGGAGCCGCGCAGCAGGTCCGGGCCCCAGAGGTGATGGACCAGCGGTGCGTCCGCCGCCGCTGCCGCCAGGGGCGCGGCGAGCACGAGCGGGTCGGCGACGACCAGGTCGGGACGCCAGTCGCGGGCCAGGGACACGACGTCGTCCGCGGCCTCCATGGCGAAGCGGACCTGGGCGTCGACCAGCGTCTGATACAGCGCGGGCGGGGCGCCCGGCGCGGTCTCGACCGGTCCCCTCCGCCGGTGCCGTGCCAGTTCCTCGGTCATGTCGAAGGACTTGGCGATGGTGACCATCGACACCCCGGAACTCACGACGACCGATTCGCCCCAGGGCTGCGCGGCGACACAGACATCGTGACCGGCGGTACGACAGGCCCACATCAGCGGCACCATCGGGAAATAGTGCGACGGCGCGGAAGCCGGAATGAACAGTATGCGCATCCGATACCCGACCATTCTCGTCAGCAGATGTGGCGGTGGGCCCCCAGCGTTGCCGCTCCGCAGCCGTCGCGACAAGCCTTGCTGATCGGGGTACCGCTGCACGGACATATCTGGTACGGGAAGCTGCGGGCTATTGACAAGATGAACACAGGCCCCATAGTGGGCTGGTGCCCACTATGGCCCCCACTCCGGTCTCCGAACCGGACCCTGGTGCCGCCACAACTTCCCTGTGGAATTCGTTCACTTCGGTTGCGGAGGAGTGATCCTGTGTCAGTCAGACATGCTTCCTGGAAATACTTACTTATAGCGGCGCTCATGACGGTCACCGGCCTGGTCGCCACGTCGACGCCCGCCACGGCGGCGGACGAGGCGTCGCAGGCCGTGAGTTGCACGTCGTACTCGCTGCCGGTCCGTCTCTCCGATTCCGGCGAGGCGACCGAAACCATGTGGGGTGAGCTGTGCCGGCCCACCGATCGCCGCCCCACCACCGTGCAGTTTCTCGTGCACGGCGGGTTCTACAATCACGTCTATTGGGATTTCCCGGTCGGCAAGGGCTATTACTCCTATGTGCGCCATGCCGTCGCGGCCGGGTACGCCACCTTCAACGTGGACCCGATCGGCTCGGGCAAGAGCTCCCACCCGCAGAGCAGCGTGGTCACCGGCGACGCCGGGACCGTCGCGCTGCACGACGCCATCACCGCCCTGCGCAAGGGAACGGTCGGCGGGCAGGCGTTCAAGAAGGTGCTCTGGGTGGGACACGCGCTCGGCTCATTCTACGCGTGGCGCGAGATACCGCGGTACGGCGACGTGGACGGAGCGATCCTCACCAGCGCGCTGAACAGCCACAATCCGGATCACGCCGCGACCGTGAGCGCCAACTTGTACCCGGCGGTACAGGACCCGAAGTTCGCGAACAGCGGCTATGACGACGGGTACTTGACCACCAAGCCGGGCACGCGCGGCTCCATGTTCCACTACCCGGCCACGACCGACCCGGCGGTGGTGGCGAAGGACGAGGAGACCAAGGACGTCCAGCCGATGGCGGTGACCCAGCCGGCGGCCCCGCCGTACGGGATCAAGGTGCCGGTGCTCGTCGTCGCGGGCGCGCAGGACTGGCTGGAGTGCCAGGGGGTGACCGCGTACGACTGCGACGACCCGAGCAGCGTGCTCGCCCACGAGTCGCAGTTCTACCTGCCGGAGGCGAAGCTCAAGGTGGCGATGGTCCCGCAGACGGGGCACGATCTGGCGCTGGCGACGACCGCGCCGGCCACGAGCGCCCTCATGTTGCAGTGGGCCAAGGGGATCGCGGCTCCGTAGGGCAGCCCGTCCCGCTGTCCGGCCGACGCGTTCGACGCGTCGGCCGGACACGTCCGATGCGGCCCAGGAGGGGCGGCTCAGGACGTGTACGCGTACTCGGACCCGTCACGGATGGCGTCGACGAGCTCGGCCTGGCGGAGCGAGTCGGCGTTCTGGGCGGCCAGGTCTCGTGCGACGTCGCCTTCGCCGGACAGTACGGCGGCGGCGAAGGCGGCGACGATGTTCGCGAACTGGTCCCCCGCGGGAAGGGTGATCTCCTCGGCCCCGTCCTGCCGCTCGACCCGCAAGGTGGGGCGATGGTCCAGCGGCGGTGTGAAGGCCCGGTCGAGCCGGAGGCGCCCGGACGAGCCCCGCACCTCATAGGCGCTGCAATAGGAGTGCTCCATGCCGAAGTGGAGCTGCGCCGTGACACCGGCCGGATCGGACAGCAGCACACTGCCGCCCACCACGGCGCCCCGCGCCCGCTCGACGCGGAGCGCCCCGCCCACGAGACGGAGGCGCGCCCCGAGAAACCGCAGTGCGGCACGGAGGGGGTAGACCCCGATGTCCACCAGGGCGCCGCCCCCGACATCGGGCAGGTAGCGGGGGTCCTCCGGTGGCCTCGGCGGAATGGTGAACGTGCTTTCGAAAGAGCGGAGTTCACCGATGGCTCCGCCGGAGACGAGTGCGTCGACGCGGCGATGCTGCGGATGGTGCAGGAACATCATGTTCTCCAGCAGCAGGCACCCGCGTTCGCTCGCGAGGTCAAAAAGGCGGGCGGTCTCCGGCGACCGGGTGGCCAGCGGCTTTTCGGCGAGGACGTGTTTGCCCGCCAGGAGCGCACGCTCCACCCACTCGGCGTGCAATGCGGCAGGCAGCGGAATATAGACGGCGTCCACATCGTCCCGCTTCAGCAGTTCCGCGTAGCCTTTTACGGCCGCTCCGCCGAAACTTCCGGTGAAGCGCTCGGCCTTCGTCGGGTTGCGGCTCGCCACCGCCCGTATCTCGATGGAGGACTCAGCCCGCATCGCCGGCAGTGTCCGCCGCCACGCGATGTCGGCGCAACCGAGCACGCCGAATCTCACCGGCCCTGGTCGCTGTTCCAGAAACATGGTGGATGGTAACGCCGGGGCCGCGGACAGGGGTACCCCCGCAAAATCAGGGATGTTCGGCCCCGACGGCCTTCGGAAGAGTGACGTCCGGTGCTTACAGGAAGAGGTAATCAGGTATGGCCGCCGGGATTCGACTTCCGCTCGACCCACCGCATCCGGCTCGACCGCAACGCGGTCTACGGGCCCTGCAGAAACAGGCTCCGGTGCACCGGGTCAGCACTGCCGTGGGGGACCCCGCCTGGCTCGTGACCGGATATCAGGAGATCAAACAGCTGCTCGCCGATCCGCGTCTGGGCCGCAGCCATCACGACCCCGAGAACGCCGCGCGCAGTGGCGCCTCGGAGCTGCTCGACGGTCCGCGCGGCGACTACGAGACCGAGCAGAAGTGGATCGCGACGATGCGCTCGCGGCTCCAGCCGTTCTTCTCGGCGGGGCATGTGAAGGCGATGCGCCCCCGGGTCGAGGCGCTGACCGGCGAACTCCTGGATCGTCTCGAGAAGCAGGGCCCGCCGTCGGATCTGGCCGAGGCCCTCGCGCTGCTCCTGCCGCGGGAGGTGATCGGCGAGCTCCTGGGTGTCCCGGTGGAGGAGAGGGAGCTCCTGGACGAGTGGACGACGGCGGTGGGCGACGCCCGCGACCGGGAGCGCTCGGCGGCGGGTCTTGCCGCCCTGCACCGCTACGGCCACGAACTGATCGCCCGTAAGCGCGCGCACCCGACGCAGGACGTCGTCTCCTGGCTGTGCGAGGACGGCACCCTCTCCGACGACCAGGTCGCCCAGCTCACGATGGGTGTGCTGTTCGCCGGCTACGAGACCACGGCGACGGCGCTCTGCGTCGGCACGGCGCTTCTGCTGGACTCCCCGGAGCAGTGGCGGGCGCTGCGCGAGAACCCCGGACTCGCGCCCACGGCGGCAGAGGAGAGCGTACGGGTCGTCAGCCGGCTGCTGCCCCCGGTCATCCGGTACACGCGTGAGGACCTGGAGATCGCCGGGACCAAGGTGCGGCGCGGCGAGCTGGTGATGCTCGACATCTACGCCGCGACCCATGACGAGAACGTCTTTCCCGACCCCGACCGGTTCGACATCACCCGCGGGGACAACCCGCACCTCTGCTTCGGCTTCGGACTGCGGTACTGCATCGGGGCTCCCCTCGCCCGGCTCGAACTGCAGGCCGCCCTCACCCAGTTGACCGCGCGCTTTCCGCGGATGCGCCTGACGGTTCCGGTCGAGGACCTGACGGTTCGCCCGGGTTCGTTCGCCGCCATTCCCACGTCCCTCCCTGTCACTTGGTAGGTCCCCCCTCCCGGCGGGCCGATGGACGAAGAACGAGAGGAACCCGTATGACTCTGACGCCGGATGCGCTGCGAGCGGCCGTCGACCGGGTCGCTCCCCCGGTGCTGGAGGTCACCAGCACCCCCGGCGCCCTCATCAGCGTCGGCTTCGCGGGTGAAACCCCGCTGACCATGCCGTACGGCCTCGCGGACGTGGAGAGCGGCGCTCCGGTGACCGCGTCGCACACCATGCGCGTCGGCAGCCTCGGCAAACTCCTGGTGGCCACCGCGATCGCACGTCTGGCCGACTCCGGCGCGCTCGACCTGGACGCACCCATCGACGCGCATCTGCCCTTTGCGGTCGTCAATCCGCTCGGTGGCACGATCACGCTGGCCAAGGCGCTGTCCATGATGAGCGGCGCCGCTACGGACGGATACGACTGGGTCGAGCGGCCCGAGCCGGCGATGCGTTACATCGAGCGCGTGGTCGAGCGCGGTGTCGTCCACGAGTACGGCACGGACGCGCCCCGCTTCGTGAGTTCGGCGGACGCGAGCGGCTGGCAGTCGTCCTCGTTCATGTACCAGGTGGCCGCGCTGACGGCCGAGGCGGTGACCGGGACGCCGTTGGGCGAGTACGTGAAGGCCGAGATCCTCGACCCGCTCACCATGCACTCCACCGCCTGGCTCGACAGCCCCGACTGGGACGAGGTACGGAGCCGCTGCACGACGGGGCACATGGTGTTCGGCGACCGCGCCGTCCCGCTGCCGTGGCACGAGTGCGGTACCTACCACGCGGTCGGAGCGGTCATGTCCTGCGCCGACTACACGCGGCTGATGCTGGCGCTGACCGGCCGCGAGGGTCTGTTCGGCGGCGATGTCGCGAAGGAGATCCTGCGGCCGCGCACGACGGCGCGGGACGGGAGCCAGGTGGGGTTCGGTGTCCATCTCTCCGGAGATCCGGAGGCGGCCGACCACTGCGTCCGCTCGGTGGGCCACTACGCGTTCGGATGGTGGTCCGTCTCGCTCGCCTACCCGAACGCGGCGAAGCCGTTCTGCGTCACCGTGAGCACGAACCTCGCGGACCAGCGTGATGTCTTCAACCCGCCCGACCAGTACTCCTTCGGCATCCTCGCCCAGGAGATCGCGGGCTGGATCCTCGGCGGAAAGACCGACACGCGCAGCCTGCCCAGCCGCGCCGAGTGGAACGCGTACGCGATGGGGCTCGTGGCCGCAGACAGGTTCGCCGGGCTGCTGGGGGCGGAACTCGACAAGGGGCAGATCTCCCGGATGGCCAAGGCGTCGCGGGGGGTCGGGGCGTCCTCCACCGCGGCATTCGACGAGGCGCGCTTCGTCGAGGGCTACCTGGACATGCAGGCCGCGGTGCGCGAGCAGCGCATCGACGCGTACCTGGACACGGACTGCCCGGTCGGTGGCCTGTTCCGCAAGCTCGCGCGCAGGGAATGGGGAAGCAAGGGGTTCGAGGAGCCGTCGCCGGTGCGCTTCTGGTCCGGCAGGCGGGCGTGACCTGTCCCCGGTCGGCCAACGGCCCGGGGTGACGTTGACGATCGCGCCGTGCCCGCGCCGGGCCATCGCGGGCGCGAGCTCCGCGACGAGGAAGTACGGCGCCCTGACGTTGAGGCCGAACACCGCGTCGAAGTCCGCCTCCGTCGTCCGCTCGGTCGGGCCGAACGGAAAGGCGCCCGCGTTGTTGACCAGTACGTCGATCCGTCCGAACCGGGCCACCGCGGCCTGCGCGAGGCGCCTCGCGGGGGACTCTCCGTACAGTTCGGCGGCGATGAAGTCCGCCACGCCGCCGGTCTCGGCGATGGCCTCGACGACCTGCCGCCCACGCTGTTCGTCCCGCCCGGTGACGGCGACGTCCGCACCGCGCCCGGCGAACGCCATCGCGGTCGCCAGGCCGATCCCGCTGGTCCCTCCGGTCACCAGGGCCTTCACGCCGGCCATGTCCCGCACGCCCGGCGGCTGTCCGGGCTGTGTGTGCGTGGTGTCGGTCATGCGCCCTCCTCCGCGCCGGTGGTCGCGGTCGTCCAGGCGAGAACCCGCTCCGCGATCCCCGGTGCCGACAGACCGTGAGCGTGCAGCAACGCGTCCCGGCCACCGGGCCCGAGGAAGTCCGTCGGCAGGGCGAGGCAGGCCACGCGCGTCCTGGCACCGGTCTCGGCGACGGACCGGCCGAGGCGCTCGCCGAACCCCCCGCGGCCGATGTTGTCCTCGACGGTCACGGTCAGCGGATACGTGCTCGCCAGCGTCACCAGCGCGTCGGGAACGGGCGCCACCCAGCGCGGGTCGACCACGGTCGCTTCCACGCCCTGACCGGCCAGCAGCGCGGCCGCCTCCGTGCAGGCGCTCGCCAGAGGGCCGACGGCTGCCAGCAGCACGTCCGGGTTCCGCGGCGCGCGCAGGACGTCCAGGTCGTCGACCCGCTCGACAGCCTCGACGCCGGCCCGTGCCGGCCCTTTCGGGAACCGCAGCACCGTCGGGCCGTCGTCCCGGTCCAGCGCATCGCGCAGCAGAAGGCCCAGCTGTGCCGTGTCGCGGGGAGCGGCCACCCGCAGCCCGGGCACGAGGGACAGCCAGGACAGGTCCCAGATGCCGTGGTGGCTCGGTCCGTCGGGCCCGGTCACACCGGCCCGGTCCAGCACGAACACGACCGGCAGACGGTGCAGGGCCACATCCATCAGTACCTGGTCGAACGCCCGGGCCAGGAAAGTCGAGTAGATCGCCACCACCGGCCGCAGCCCGGCGGTGGCGAGCCCGGCGGCGGAGGCGACCGCGTGCTGTTCGCTGATGCCGACGTCGAGCACCCGGTCGGGGAACTTGGCGGCGAACTTGTGCAGGCCGACCGGGACGGTCATGGCGGCGGTGATCCCGACCACCTCCGGGCGTTCGGCCGCCAGGGTGAGCATCTCGTCGGCGAAGACATCGGTCCATGAGGGCGCGCCCGGCCTCGGGACGGCGCCGGTGGCCGCGTCGAAGCGCCCCACCGCGTGCCAGCAGTCCACCTCGTCGCGGGCGGCCGGCGGGTAGCCGCGCCCCTTGTCGGTCAGGCAGTGGACGACCACGGGGCGCCGCATCCGCACCGCGGTCCGCAGGGCTTCCTCCACCGCGGCGCAGTCGTGGCCGTCGACGGCTCCCAGGTAGGCGATCCCCAGACTCTCGAAGAAGGCCGAGTGGTCCGTGGGCTGTCTGCCGAGCGCGTCCAGATGCCGTGCGAGCGCCCCGGCCGTGGGCCGGTAGGACCGCCCGTTGTCGTTCAGGACCATCACCAGGGGCCGCTCGGGGGCGGCCCCGATGTTGTTGAGCGCCTCCCAGGCCAGTCCGCCGGTGAGCGCGCCGTCGCCGACGACGGCGACCACCTTGCGGTCATGGTCCCCGCGCAGCGCGAACGCCCTGGCCATACCGTCCGCGTACGAGAGTGCGGTGGAGGCGTGGGAGTTTTCGATGACGTCGTGGTCGGACTCCGCTCGCGAGGGGTAGCCCGACAGCCCGCCGGCCGAGCGCAGGCCGCCGAACCGCTCTGCCCGGCCGGTCAGCAGTTTGTGCACGTACGCCTGATGGCCGACGTCGAAGAGGAGCACGTCACGCGGGGACTCGAAGACGCGGTGGAGCGCGACGGTCAGTTCGACCATGCCGAGGTTCGGACCGAGGTGGCCGCCCGTCCTGGCCACGGCTTGGACGAGGAACTCGCGTATCTCCGCGCACAGTTCACCGTCGCGGCCCCGATCGAGCCTTTTGAGGTCGGCGGGTGAGGTGATGTCCTGGAGCAAGGTCATGACCGTGTCTCGCCCTCCCCGCCCTCGTACCCCGGTTCCTGCCCCTGTTCCTCCGCGATCCGCAGCGCCTCCTCGATCAGCGTCTCGACGATGCGGCTCTCCGGTACCGTCCGCACGACCTCGCCGCGGACGAAGATCTGGCCCTTGCCGTTCCCGGAGGCGACTCCGAGATCGGCCTCGCGCGCTTCCCCGGGGCCGTTGACCACGCATCCCATGACGGCGACCCGCAGCGGCACGGGCAGCCCCTCGAGCCCGGCGGAGACCTCCTCCGCCAGCCGGTACACGTCCACCTGGGCCCGACCGCAGGAGGGGCAGGAGACGATCTCCAACTGCCGCGGGCGCAGCCCCAGCGACCGCAGGATCTCGACCCCGACCTTCACCTCCTCGACCGGCGGCGCCGAGAGCGAGACCCGGATGGTGTCCCCGATGCCCTGACGGAGCAGGCAGCCGAAGGCGGTCGCCGACTTCACCGTGCCCTGCTGGATCGGACCAGCCTCGGTGACGCCCAGGTGGAGCGGCTGCTCGCACTGCTGGGCCAGCAGTTCGTACGCCTCGACCGTCACCATCGGGTCGTGGTGCTTCACGGAGATTTTGAAATCGTGAAAACCGTGTTCGGTGAAGAGTTCGGCCTCCCGCATCGCCGATTCGACCAGCGCCTCCGCGGTCGCCGAGCCGTGCCGTGCCAGGACGCGGGGGTCGAGCGACCCGGCGTTGACGCCGATGCGCAGCGGCACGCCGTGGTCGCTCGCGGCGCGGGTGATGTCCTTGATCCGGTCGTCGAAACGCTTGATGTTGCCCGGGTTGACCCGCACCGCCGCGCAGCCCGCCTCGATCGCCGCGAAGACGTAGCGGGGCTGGAAATGGATGTCGGCGACGACGGGTAGCGGCGACTTGGCGGTGATGGCGGGCAGGGCCTCGCAGTCGTCGCGCGAGGGGACCGCGACCCGGACGATGTCGCAGCCCGCGGCCGTCAGTTCGGCGATCTGCTGGAGCGTCTCGTCCACGCGCGCGGTCACGGTCGTCGTCATCGACTGGACGGAGACGGGGTGGTCGCTGCCGACGCCGACGGAGCCGACCGTCATCTGTCGTGTCTTACGGCGCCGGGGCGTGGGCCGTCCGAGCGGGACGCGCGCGACGGTACTCATGCGGGGCCTCCAATTCCGGCTCGTGCGGGGTGCCGGCCCATCAATGGTTCCGGTTGGAGAGGTAGTTGGTAAGCGAGAGCAGGGCGGCCACGCGGTCCACCGGCAGTCCCCGTACGGAGCTGAGCTCCTCGCGGGCCAGCATCTCGAAGCGCTCGATCTCCCGCACCGCCCTCGCCCGGCCGCCGGCCCGGGTGACCAGCCCGGTGGCGCGGCGCGCCTCGTCCTCCCCGACCGGCCCCTCGTCGGCGTAGAAGCGGGCCAGTTCGGCGGCTTCCGGGGTGTCGGAGGCGAGGGCGGCCGTCACGGGGAAGCTGCCCTTTCTGCTGCGCAGGTCCGAGCCGACGGGCTTGCCGGTGCGCCGGGGGTCGCCCCAGATGCCCAGGATGTCGTCGGCGATCTGGAAGGCGAGACCGAGCCGGAGACCGAACCGGCTGAACCGTCGTGTCGCCTCCTCGGAGGCGCCGGCCAGCAGGGCGCCGAGCTCGCAGGCGCAGGCCAGGAGAGCCCCGGTCTTGTCCGCGGCGACCGCGAGCGCCTCGTCCGGGCTGGCCTCGGCCCGGCCCTCCAGCGAGAGGTCGGCCATCTGTCCGGCGGCGAGCCGGGTCACGGCCTCGGCCAGCAGCCGCGTCGCGCGCGGGTCGGCGGCCGAGGGCCCGTCCAGCATCAACGGGGCCTGCGCAAGCAGCAGATCGCCCGTGAGGATGGCGGCCGGGATCCCGTACTCGTGCCAGACGGCCGGGCGTCCGCGGCGTTCTTTGTCACCGTCCATGACGTCGTCGTGGATGAGGGAGAAGTTGTGGATCATCTCCACGGCGGCGCCCCCGGCCGCGACGCGGGAGATCGTCTCGGCGTCGCTGGTGAAACACTCGCCGGTCAGCACGGTGAGGGTCGCGCGGACCATCTTGCCGCTGGTGGTGGCCGTCGGCAGATCACCCGACGGCCACCCGAAGTGGTGGGCGACCATGGGCCGGAGCCGGTCGTCGAACCGGGTGACCGCCTGTTGGAGGATCGGGGTCACCATCCGGTTCACGCGCTCGATCTCCGGCGGGGTCGCCCTCGGCGCGGCGTCTGGGGGCCTGGGGCCGTACAGGTCTTGGGTTGCTGCCGTCTCGGCATGCACAGCTCACCTCGGAAGTCTCATGCTCAGGAACGGAGGTACTTTCCGTCGGGCCGGGCAGGTGGGCCTCACACGGGGTGGCTCACCGCCCGGGCGTTCGGGCCCGACACCTCGCTGATCAGTTCGGCGGGCACCGTCACATCGTCGAACCAGCGCCCGCCGAAGGGGCGCGGCATGGGCAGGATCTGATCGCTGGAGTAGGCGAGGATCTTGCGGTTGTACGCGCGCATCTCGTCCCGGAGGGAGGCGGGCAGCTCGCCGTCCAGTGTGAGGGCGCGTTCCATCTCCCCGAGCAGTCGCCGGGTCTGGTCGATGGTCTCCAGTACGGCCTCGCAGAATTCACTGCGCAGCACGCCGTATTCGCCCTTGATGCTGACGAGCCGTGCGATCGCCTCGTAGGAGACGTCCTGAAGATCGCGTCGGCTGAGCCACTGCGTCTCGTAGTTGAGGCGGCGGTACCAGATCGGTTCGATCATGGCCTGCCGGTGTTCTTCAAGCGTGCGGTGGAAGATCCGGTAGCCGTGCTTCTCGGGTTCCTCGAAGAAGCGGCATCCGGGGTCGAGGAAGGGCACCATCGGGCAGATGAGCGGCAGTGCGGGCCATCCGTCGAACTTGCGGATCAGGCGCTCTGAGTAGGCGACGGTGTCCATCACCGACTGGCGGTCCTGATACGGCATGCCGATGAAGAACCACACCATGACGCCCTTGATCCCGGCGTCCAGCGCCCGGGGGATCCACCGCTCCATCTCTTCCATGGTGAACGTGCCGCGCCCCGCCGCCTTGCTGATCCTGGGATCGTGGGACTCGGGCGAGAGCAGGACGTAGGCGTCGGTGGATTCGCCCATTTTCTTCAGGGTGTCGTCCGGCGTCAGGTTGAACTGCTCGAAATAGACACTCCGATAACCGAAGTCGTGCACGGCGTCGAGGTAGCTGTGCATGCGGGTCTTGTTCTCGGAGTAGCACTGCAGGGCGTAGATGGAGGTGTGTTTGGCCGCCTCCCCCATCGTCCTGAGCTCCTCGATGATCAGGTCGTTGTCCTTCTGCACGAGGGTTTTGCGGACGCCCATGATGTTGCGGTAGGCGAAGCGGGAGCCTCCGCACCAGCCGCAGTCGTGGGCGCATCCGGTGTTCGGCAGCGTCATGATGAGTTTGCTGGAGAGCGGCGTCACCGGTGTTTTCTTGTAGTACGACCAACTGTTGGCGACGTTGTTGTAGTTGGTCTGTGGCTTGTGGTCGAACCCCGTGGATTCGACCTCGTCCCCGGAGGTGTGGAGAAGGTTCGGGATCGAGCGGAAGTCCCGGTCTCCCCTCAGCACCTGTTCGGTGAGGAGGCGGACGGGTTCGAGGGTGTCGTAGCCCCGCACCACGACGTCCACCGCGTCGTACCGGGCGAGTTCCTCGGCGTAGTAGGTCGCCGAGATGCCGCCGAAGACGGTCAGCGCGTCCGGATGGACCCGCTTGACGAGCTTCGCCAGCTCGATCGCGCCGTAGCACTGCGTCATCCAGTGCAGGTCGAAACCGAAGATGGGTGCTTCGAGCCGGCCTATCAGCGCTTCGACGTCGAGTTCGGGGTGCATCAGCATCAGCGAGGCGACATTGACGATGTCGCACTGCACGTCGTGCTCGGCCAGATGCTGTTTGATCGAGAACCAGCCGATCGGATACATCTCGTACACAGAGGTCACGTTGACGCTGTCGCTGTCACTCAGATAGGCGAAGAGGAGATCGTCACGCTCGCGGAAGTCGAAGACGCTCGGTGCGTGCAGGAGGAACATGTCGGACTTCAGCTCATGCATGGGCGGACGACCGCCTCTCGTGCACCATCGCGCTGAGGTTGTCGACGTTCTTGAAGCTTTCCGGAGTGACCTCGCTCCAGGGCAGCTTGACCTCGAACTCGTCGAGTATGTGGGCGATCAGGATCGTGGTGTTCAGCGAGTTGAGAATGCCCAGTTCGAGGAGTGGTGTGTCACCCGCGAGTTCTCCTTGAGGGTCTCCGGACAGGAAGCTCTCCCGGATGAACGCGAGCAGCTTCGCTGCGATCTCTTCTCGTTCCTGCCTGGCTGTCACTGACACCCCTCGTATGTTGTGTGCGGAGACCAGGGCCGTGAGGTCGAGCTTCCCCCGGTCGTTGCGGGGCAGCGCGTCGACGAAACGCACGTCGTCGGGGATCATCTGCGGGGGCAGCCGCCGCGCCAGATGGCGTCTGAGCCCGATGTTCCCCAGGGTGCTCGCCGGGGTCCTGGCCACGAACGCGGCCAGATGCCGTTCGAGCCCGTCCCCCACGGCGGCGACCGCGGCCTCGGCCACCTCCGGATGCGTGTGCAGTGCCACCGACACCTCGCTCAACTCGATGCGGTGGCCCCGGACCTTGACCTGTGCGTCGGCGCGCCCGAGATAGTCGAAGGAGCCGTCGGCCCGGACTCTGACCCGGTCCCCCGTGGCGTAGGGGCCGTGCTGGGCCGGCCGCCCCCAGTACCCGAGGAAGACGGTCGGGCCGTCGACCATGAGCTCGCCCTCCTCACCGGGTCCGGCCGCCCGGCCGTCGGGACCGGCCGCCCAGACGCGGTCGCCGCTGCAGGCCGCGCCGATCGGGACCGGGACGTCGCGCTTCAGATCCCCGGGCCGGACCTCGTGATAGGTGCACACGTTGGTCTCGGTCGGGCCGTAGAGGTTGAGCAGCCGGGCGTCGGTCCACTCGGCGAACTCCCGGACCTGGTGGACGGGGAAGGGTTCGCCCGCGAAGAGCACCGCACGCAGCGCCGCGGGGGCCGGCCGGTCCAACAGGCCGCCGTCGCGCCGCATGAGGCTCAGCACGGAAGGAACGGAGTACCAGACGGTGATGTGCTCCCGGTACAGGAACTCGACCAGGCGTGCGGGGGCGTACGCCAATGCGGTGGGGACGGGGCAGACCGCCGCGCCCACCGCGAACGCGGCGTAGATGTCGAGGACCGACAGGTCGAAGGAGAACGAGGCGTGGTTGGCGAACCTGTCCCCTGGCCCTGCCGACAACTCCTCGACGGCCCACTCCACGAACGCAAGGGCGTTGCGGTGGCTGATGGTGACGCCTTTCGGCGTTCCTGTCGAACCCGAGGTGAAGAGGATGTAGGCGGGTTCGTCCTCGCCGACGACGACATACGGCGCTGCGCGCGCGTCCCCGTCCGCCCCGGCGGCGCTGTCCGGCGTCTCGATGTCGACGCAGGCCAGAGCGGTCCGTAGGGTGTCGGGAACGCGTGGGAGCAGTTCGGCCGGGGCACACAGCGCGCGTGCCGCGCACTCGTGGGCGAGGGTTTCGACCCGCTCCGCGGGGCTGAGGGGGTCGAACGGGACGTAGACGGCGCCGAGCCGCAGGACGGCCTGCATGGCGGCCAGCACGTCCGCCGATTTCGGACCCCATACGAGGACGCGGTCGCCGCGGCCGACGTCCTGGCCGGCCAGGACGCGGGCCACGGCGTCGGCGCGGGCGTCGAGCTCCGCGTAGGTCACCGTGCCGCAGGGGCCCGCCACGGCCGGGGCCCGGGGGGTGCGCGCCGCGGCGTCGGCGAGCAGCGCGTGGAGGTTGGCGGGCTTGCTCACAGGCCCATCCCCTTGACGATGATCTCCCGCTGGATGTCCGTCGTCCCCGAGAAGATGTGCAGGGGGACGAGGTCGCTCAGCCGGCCGCCGACGCCCTCCGCAGTCAGATATCCCTTCGCCCCGAACACCTGCGCGGCGTCGATGCCGTTGGCGACCGCGCTCTCCGCGACGGCGACCTTGGCGAGGGCCGCCGCCTGACCGGCGTCCTGGCTGCCCCGGTCGACCTGCCAGCACGCCCGGTACAGCAACAGGCGGCTGCTCTCCAGGCGCTGTTTCATGGTGGCCAGACGGTGGGAGACCGCCTGGAAGTCCGCGATGCGCCGGCCGAACTGCCGCCGTTGCCCGGCGTGCGTGACGCAGCGCCGCAGCTGGGCCTCCATCGTGCCCAGGTAGATCGCGGGCAGACACGCCCGCTCCCAGATCATGGACGTCTGGAAGATGGCGCTGCCCTGGCCTTCCACACCCATCAGGTACGCGCCGGGGACGCGGCACCCGGAGAACTCCACCCGGGCGGCGACGCAGCCGTGCAGTCCCGCCTTGGCGAGGGGCGGGCCGATCCGCAGTCCCGGCAGATCCGTCGGGACGGCGAACGCGGACAGTCCGAGGAACCCGGCGGCGGGCGCGGTGACCGCGTAGGTGACGAGGATGTCGGCCAGGGGGCCGTTGCTGACGAAGGACTTCACCCCGTCGAGCACGTACGCGTCGCCGTCGCGCACCGCGGTCGTCGCGAGCCGGCTCACGTCCGAACCGGCCCCGTCCTCGGTCATCGCGTTGGCGGCGATCGTCCTGCCGGAGCCGAGGCCGCGCAGCAGTTCGGCCCGGACCGGCTCGCCGGCGTGCTCCGCGAGGGCGGTGCCGCAGGCCAGCAGGTGCGCCGCGATCGCGAAGGCGAGCCCGGTGTCGGCGCCGCCCGCGCAGAACGCCTCCAGGCCGAGAGCCGTGTCGAGCGCGCCGAGCCCGCCGCCCCCGTGGTCCTCGGGCAGGCACAGGCCGGTGATCCCGGACTCTCCCGCGGCCTGCCACACGTCTCTTCCGGCGGCCTCCCCCGGCTCGGGGCGGGGCAGGCGGCCGGCGGCGTCGCGCATGCGCCGGATCCGCTGCCGCTGTTCCTCGGTGAGGTCAAACTCCATTGGCCTGGGCCTCACGTTTCCGGGTCGGGTCGGTGCCGAGGACGCGGACGACCGCCGCCTTGTACGTCACTCCTGGGGAGAAGCCGCACAGCAGCACGTGGTCCCCGGCTTGGAGTCGCTCCGTCGCCAGCAGGTGGTGCAGCGCCGCCATGTGGTCGCTCGCGCCGAGGTGCCCGACGGTCCTGCCGAAGTCCCACGTCGACCGTTCGAGGGGGAAACCGAGGATCTTGAGGTAGGAGGCGGCCGCCCGGCGCGGCATGCCGTGGATGAGGACGTGCTTGATGTCGTCCGCCGTCACGCCGGCCTCCTCCAGCGCCTGCTCGGTGCAGACGACGTTGTGCCTCTGGTGGCCAAGGAGCAGCCGCACCCACGAGCCGTCCTCCTCGGCCGCGCGCTGGAAGGCGGCGCCTCTGGCCCCGTAGTCCAGGGCGGTGGCGGTGGTGGCGCTGGGCGGGAAGAGCGGCTCACCGCCCCGGTGGGCCTCCTCCATCGCCGAGAACGTGGCCGAGCACAGGGAACGCAGCTCCGCGAGTCCCGGCGTGGTGCTCACCACGACGGCGCTGGCACCGTCCCCCAGGTAGGCCACCCCGTCGCCGGGGTTCCACCTGTCGATCAACGGCGTGCCGAAGTTGTCGCTCGCGGTGACCAGCGCCGCCGGGACATGGGGGAAAGCCTTGAGGTACCCGGCCGCGAGTTCCAGCGCGCCGAAGGTTCCGTTGCAGCCGTTCCTGACCTCGATCGCGAGCAGGTCGTCGCCGAGCAGGTGCCGTTGCAGATACGCCTGGGGGCCCCAGCCGTCGGGGCCCTGGTGCCAGACGCCCGTGTAGAGGAGCAGCCCGATGTCCTCGGCGCTCGTCCCGCTGCTCTTGAGCGCCTCCTGCGCGGCGGCCAGGGCCATCTCCGGCGCCGCGGTCCGTCCCGCGACCGCGACCCCCGCCAGTCCGTACTCCGCCGCCGTGCCGGCCGGGACGAGCCCCTGTTCCACCGCCGATCCGATGCTCTGCGCCGTGGGCAGGAACACGCCGATTCCGGCGAGGTAGATGTCCCGGATACGCACAAGTCCCCCCCTACTCAAGCGGTGTTGCCGGAGCGCCTTCGCACGACCAGATCCGCGATCGAGCGCAGCGAACTGGCGGCGCCCGGTGACGCCTCGGTCTCCCAGTCGATGTCGAATTCCGCGCCTACTTTGTCGAGCAGCAGAACCAGCGTCAGCGAATCGACGCCGAGGCTGAGGAACGACGCGTCGCGCTCCACCGGTACGTCGGCGGGCAGGTCGTCCCAGACATCCCTGAGGAGCGAGTCGAGTCGGGCGAGAACACGTTCGGGATCGACTGGCTCTGAATTTTCCGTGACCATGTCCACAGAACCTCGGTCCTCCTGACGAAGGGGGCGCCATTCCCCGATATGGCGGGGAAAGCGACCTTTTCGTGCTGTTCTACGGAGGATGCGCCTTATCCTCGCACCCCTGTTCGCCGGGCAGTACCCTCACTTCTGGGGGCCGTCAGGCCCAACGCACGCGCAGCGGGAGCTTCCTGGCTCCGACGATGCCGCGCGCGTCGTGGTACTCGACGCCGTCCGCGACCGCTATCCCGCTCCAGCGGCCGAGCATCTTCTCCAGGGCGATCCGCCCCTCCAGGCGGGCGAGCGGTGCTCCCAGGCAGAAGTGGATCCCGTGGCCGAGACTCAGGTGCGGATTGGGTGCGCGATGGATGTCGAAGGTGTCCGGCGCCGTGAACCGTCGCTCGTCCCGGTTGGCCGAGGCCAGCCAGGCGAGCACGATCCTGCCCGCCGGCACGGTGTGTTCGCCGACCCGGACCTCTCGCGTCGTCCTGCGCATGCTCGGAGCCAAGGGGGTACGGAAGCGCAGTACCTCCTCGATGGCGCCGGGCAGGGCGCTCGGGTCCGCGCGCAGTGCCGCGGCGACGTCCGGGAACTCGTCCAGACACAGGATGACGTTGGTCAGCAGCGCGGTGGTCGTGATGTGTCCGGCGAGCAGCAGCAGCCCCACGAATCCGATGATCTCGTCGTCGTCCAGGCGCTGGCCGTCCACCTCCGCCGCCACGAGCTTGCTGACCAGGTCCTGGCCCGGCGCGGCCCGCCGCCGGCGGATGTGCTCCAGGCAGTAGGCGTTCATCTCCCGCATGACGACCGCCATGGCCTTCGTGCGGTCCTCGTTCGGTATGAAAGACGTCTGGCTCTCCGGGGCGACCAGGGAGTCGGCCCAGCGCCCGAACATCGGGCGGTCCTCGGCGGGGATGCCCAGCAGTTCGGCGATCACGGTGACGGGGAGGGGGGACGCCAGGTCCGCGACCAGTTCCAGCTGGTCGGCGCCGGCCTTCGCGTCGATCAGTCCGTCGGCGATCACCTCGATGCGCGGGGCGAGTTGCGCGACCACTCCCGGGGTGAAGGCCTTGCTCACCAGGGTGCGCAGCTTGCGGTGCTGGGGCGGGTCCTTGCGCAGGAGGTTGCCCTTGATGAAGCGGTCGACGTCTTCCTGCGCCGGCATGAACGAGCTGAAGTCGGAGGAGAAGGTGCCGGGGTCGGCGAGGACGCGCTCCACGTCGGCGTGGCGGAAGACGTGCCACACACCGGCTTCCTCGTCATGGCTGACGGGTTCGCTCTCCCGCATCCGCCGGAACCAGGCGAGCATCGTCGCGGCATCGGCGGACTGGTCGGCCAGCCGGGTCCCTTGTTCGGTCGCCGTCATCTCGGTCGTCCCTTCGTACGCGTTCACGCGGGGGTCAGCGCCGCGTTCACCGCGACCGTGGTGTAGCCCATGGTGAAGCCGCCGCCCATGGCGTCGATGACGGCGCTGACGCCGTCCTGCACCTGTGCCACTTGGTCCGCGGAGTGCTGACCGAGGTCGCCGTGGGTGGGCATCTGGTCCAGCCACTCGTCCCGGGTGTAGGGCTTCTCCCAGTGGAAGCGCCACTCCTGCGCCGCGTCGAAGACACCGGCCTGCCGCATCCCGTCGGCCGCCTTGCCGCTCAGCATCGTGTATCCGTCGAGGGTGCCGGCCGTCCACTGGCGTGCGACGAGCGAGTCGGGCACCACCCGCCGGTAGATCTCACCGAAGGACCGCAGCACCTCGGGCGGCGGGACCTCCGCGTTCCAGAAGACCGTCAGCTGCCCGCCGGGACGCAGCGCCTGGGCCGCTCTCACCGCACCGGCCGCCGGGTCCAGCCAGTGCCAGGTCTGCCCGGCGACGACCGCGTCGAAGGACCGGCCGGCCGGTTTCCAGTCCTCGAACGTCGACTCCTCGACCTCGAGCCCGCGCCCCCGGGCGAACCCGGCCATCCGCGGGTCCGGTTCCACTCCGAGCACCGTGCAGCCGGCCGCCTGGAACTGCCGGGCCGCGATACCCGTACCGCAGCCGACGTCGAGGACGTCGAGCCCGGTGCGGGCTCCGACGATGCGGTGGAACAGGGCTTCCGGATAGCTGGGCCGGGTCCGGTCGTATCGCGCGGGGTCCGCGCCGAAACCCTCCGCCACCCGCCGCTGTTGCGGAAGCTGGTCCTCGGAGAATCCATCCTTGGAGAAGGCGTTCCCGGAGAACTCGTCCTCGGAGAAAGAGACTCGCGTGTCGGGCACAGGCTGTACCGCCTTTCCGTAATCGAGTGGTCACGATGTCGGACGGCCCGGGCGTGGACAACCGGGAGAAGTTGGGGATGGCCACGCCGCGATCACGCGTGCTACGTCGCCGGTGCACTCCCCCACTAATCGGGGATGGCCGGCACCGCGGGCAGCTGCCAGGGTGATGCCACGTCACGAGGGCCGCCCGAGCCGCCCTCGCGAAGCCATGAGGGCTTCTTTTCACGCGGATCACCCAGATCGGATTTCCGACGATGGACCGTGTTCTTGATTTTCTCAGTTCCGCGGACTCCGCGGGCGAACTGCATCCGCGCCTGGTCGAACTGAGCCGCCGGGAAACGCTTCCGCGGGTGCTGCTGGCAGATGGGCAAGAGGCCTGGCTGGTGACCCGTAACGAAGACGTCCGGACCGTGCTGAGCGACCGGAGCTTCACCCGGGACGTCATCGGCGAGCGCGCCCGGCAGGCCGGCGAAACACCGGGCGGCGCACGGTCGGTGAACATGGACGGCCGCCCCCACAACGAACTGCGCGCCCTGGTGGCCAAGGCTTTCACAGCCCGGCGGATCGAGGCCATGACGCCCCGCATCCAGGCGTGGACCGACGAACTGATCGACGCCATGGAGAAGACGGGGCCACCGGCGGACCTCGTGGCGCATCTGGCCGTTCCGCTGCCCGCCCTCGCCATCTGCGAGCTGCTCGGTTTCCCCGTCGAGGACCGCCACGTGCTGAGCGGCTGGTGCGAGCGCATCACCACGCTCGGCGACGGCGGCCCCGACCAGCGGGCGTGGCAGGAACTGAGCGCCTACATCGCTCGCCGGATGCCGGTCGAACGCGCGGCGCTGCGCGGCGGGCTCGCACCGGAGGCGTCCATCCTGACCAGGCTGGTCCACGCCCACGAAAGCGAGGACGCGCTGTCCATGGAGGAGCTGCTGTCGCTGACCGTCGTCGTCCTCGCGGGCGGCCTGGAGACGACCCAGACCGCGATCGGCGCCGGGATGGTGCGGCTGTTCCGCAACCCGGACCAGCTGGACAAGGTGCGCGCCGACCCGGACCTCGTCGTCCCCGCCGTCGAGGAGATCCTGCGCTACCAGCCCGTCATCGACGTCAACCGCGTCCAGGTGGCCACCCGGGCGGTGCGGCTGGGCGGGCAGGAGATCCGCGCGGGGGACCTGGTCCAGGTGTCGGTCAACGCGGCCAACCGCGACGAGACGGTCTTCCCGGACAGCGAACGCTGCGACGTCACGCGCGGGCCGAACCCGCATCTCGCGTTCGGCTACGGCGCGCACCACTGCCTGGGGGCGGCCCTGGCACGGCTCGAACTCAAGACGGCTTTCTCGACGCTTCTGCGGCGTTTGCCGGACCTGCGGCCGGCCGTGCCGCTGGAGAGCCTCGGCTGGCGGGGCGGGCACGTGACGCTGGGCCTCAAGGAGCTGCCGGTCGCCTGGTAAGACCCACCGTCTGCGCTGGTGAACAGGGAGCACACAGGTGTTGATCTGCAGATACGCCGACCACGGCCGGCGCGGGTACGGGCGCGTCGTACACGAGGACAACGGTGACCTCCTCGCGCCCGTACGGTACGACGGCCGGGCCCGGCGCTGGGTCGAGGACATCGGTCCGGCGCGTCCGCTCAGCGCGGTCACGCTGCTGCCGCCCGCCGAGCCGAGCAAGATCGTCTGTGTCGCGCTCAACTACGCGCCGCAGGGGCCGCCGGCCGGCCCCGGGCGCCCCGCGGACCCCGCGTCCTGCGCCGTCGTACTGAAGCCGCCGTCGACGCTGGCCGGGCACGGAGCCGTGGTCGGCCATCCGGGAGAGCCCTGGGAGCTGCGGCACGAGGCCGAGTTGGCGGTGGTGATCGGGACGGCCTGCAAGGGTGTCCCTGCGGAGCGCGCGGCGGAGGTCGTGGCCGGATACACCTGCGCCGACGACCTCACCGCGTACGTGCGCAGGGCCCCGGAGGAACCGAGCGGGCGCCCGCCGGTCTGGGCGAAGCACTTCGACACCTTCACGCCGCTGGGGCCGTGGCTGGCCACCGATCTCGACCCGGCGGACGTACCGATCACCTGCCGGGTCAACGGCGAGGTCCGCCAGGACGGCGGCACCCGCGGCCTGCTCACCCCGGTGCACGAGATCGTCGCGGTGGTCAGCCGGCACATGTCGCTGCTTCCCGGCGACGTGATCCTCACCGGGACCCCGACCGGCTCGGGCCCCCTGTCGGTGGGCGACCGGGTCGAGGTGTCCCTGGCGGGGATCGGCACTCTGTGCCACACCGTCGGCGCGGCGTCCGACCGGCCGTGGGCGCCCGATTCGACGGTGCACGGCGGCGGGCCGGCCGGCGGCGTCACGGACCGTCCGGCCACGAGGAGCGCCTGAGGTGGGCGGGCACGGGCTCGGCGCCACGCTCATGGCCCATGTGCACACCTGGCGACCGTACACGCTCTGGTACGTGGGCCTGGTCGGCCTTGCCGGACACACCATCGCCGGCGACCGGCACGACGACGCGCGGCTGGCGGCGGCCTGGGCCGTACCCACCTTGATCTGGGTCGCGGCGCACTATCTCGGCGACTACCTCGACCGCGAGCTCGACGCGGTCAGCAAGCCGCAGCGGCCCATTCCCTCGGGCCTGGTCCGCCCCCGCACGGCGGTATGCTGCGGCACCGTCCTGGCCGCGGCCGCCGTCGTCACGGCGGCCGTCGTCAACCACCGCACCCTCGTCGTGACCGCGGCCGGCATCGGCGGGGCGCTGGCCTACAACGGCTTCTTCAAGGCCAGGGGGCTGCTGGGCAATCTGGTGCGCGGATCGCTGACCGGCGGGGCGCTCGTCTTCGGGGCGATGACGGCCTCGGACCTCCCGCCGGCGCGGATCCTCCTGTTCGTCCCGGTGTTCTGGGCGCACGACGCCGCGTCCAATCTCGTCGGCGCGCTGCGCGACGTCGCCGGTGACCGCGCGGGCGGATACGCCACATTCCCAGTCCGCCGCGGGCCCCGAACGGCCGTCCGGACGGCGGCGGGGCTTTACGCGCTGGCCGTCTCCGTGGCCGCGGCGGGCCTGCTCACCATGGCGGGCGACCGGGAGGGCGGCCTCGTGACACTCCTGGTCGCGGCGGGACTCGGCGGCGGTGCCTTCGGCATGCTGTACGCGTCCGGACCCGAGCCCGCGGCCCACCTAGCCCTGCGGTCGCACGAGGTCCTGGTCGTCGAACGGATGGTGCTGGCGACCGTGTTCCTGGTGCCGAGCCTCGGCGGTCTCGTCGCGATCGGGATCCTCGCTCCGATGCTCGCCGTCACGCTCAGCACCCAGCAGGCCATGCGTGCCCGGCACGAGTTCCCGCACGGCGCCCCCGCCCGCCCCGACGGGGACACGGCGGCGGCACCGGCCCGCTTTTCCTGAGGAGGACGGTTCGTTTGTGCTCAGACGTGGACAGCCGGGTCGAGAGCTCGGTCGCGCGCGCCGTGCAGGCGCTGTTCGCGATCCAGCGTCCCGACGGCTCTTGGCCGAACCGCCGCCCCACCGCGGTCCTGGGGACCGCCGGCGCCGTGGTCGCCCTGCACCTCGCCGACCCGGAGCGCTCGCGCGAACTGATCGAACGGGGGGTCCAGTGGCTGGTGGCCGCCCAGAACGCGGACGGCGGCTGGGGCGGAGTGCCCCACGCCGCCTCGCAGCTGGTGCCCACCGTGGTGACGGCGTCGGCCCTCACGCTGACGGCTTCGCGGACGGCCGGGGAGCCTGCGCGGCGTGCGCTGGACCGGATCAGGTCGCTCGGCGGTGTGGAGTCGCTCGCCGACCCCGGGATGGTCCACATGGCCACGACGTTCCTCGCCCTGGCCGGGCTGCGGAGCCTGCGCGGATCGCGGCGCATCCCTCTGGAGTTGCTGCTGCTGCCCCGGCGGCTCTGGCGGCCCCGGCTCTCCTTCCGGGCCGCGCCCTTCGTGGCCATGGCGTTCATCCAGGCCCACGAAGCCGCCCCGAAGGGCGTCGGAGGGCTGCTGCACCGGCTGGCCCGGCCGACCGCGCTGCGCCTGCTCCGGGAGATGGAGCGCGGGGAGAACGACCGCGGAGGATACGGCGGGGACAACTGGCTCGCCGCCGTGGTCTGTATCGGCCTGTGCCGTACCGGGGCCCCCGCGCACATGATCGCCGCCACCGTCGGCTACCTGCGGTCGAACGTACGGCCTGACGGCTCCTGGCACATCATGCAGGGGCTCGACCTGATCGGCGGGTCCTACGTCGCCCGCGGCTTGGCGGACGCGGGTTACCGGGACGATCCGCGGCTGGCCCGGGCCCGGCAGTGGCTGCGCGGGTGCCAGCAGGACCGGGCGTTCCCTCTCTACGACGCGCCGCCGGGCGGCTGGGGCTGGGAAGGCCCCCACGGATGGCCGAACTTCCTGGACAGCGCCAACGTGCTGGCCGCGCTCACCCCCACCGGCGGCGAGGAGCCCGCGGAACACCTGCGGACCGGTCTCGACTGGCTCGTCTCGCGGCAGGACGGCCGGGGCTCGTGGGGGACCTTCGTCCCGGACACCCACCTCGCCAACGACGGCCCCTGCCCCTACACGACGGCCCAGTGCGTCGAGTCCCTGCTCGACGGCGGTCTGTCCCGCGGCGACCCCAGGATCGTCAAGGCCCTGGACTGGCTGCTCGCCGCCCAACGGCCCGACGGCACCTACGAGGGCCTGTGGTACCGGGGCCTCACCGCGGCGACGGCCACGGCGCTCGTGGCCTTCGCCCGCGGCGGAGTGGGCGACCGCCCCGCGGCGCGGCGCGCCCGCGAGGCCCTCCTGGCAGGGCAGTTGCCCGACGGCTCCTGGGGTCCGGGCGATACCGGCGAGCCCGGCGACGATCCGTCGCGGGGCACCGTCGAGGAGACCGCCTGGGCCCTGCGCGGCCTGCTCGCCGCCGGTCTGCCCGCGCAGGACGACCGGCTGCGGCGGGCGGCGGAATGGATCGTCTCGGCGCAGGGCGACGACGGCCTCTGGGACGCGAACCCGGTCTGTCTGCACATCCGGCGCCTGGCCTACTACGCCGACGGCCTGATCGGGAACGGGCTGGTACTGCGGGCGTTGGGCGCCTACCGCAGCGCCCTCGCCGCCGGCCCGGTGGCGCAGCGGGAGCCGTCGTGACGACCGGACACGGCCCCGGCCGCCCGCCGGACACCGCCTTCGACACCGACGTACTGATCTGCGGTTCCGGGGTCGCCGGGACGGCGGCGGCCTGTGCCCTCGGCCAACTGGGTCTGCGGGTGACCCTGGTGGACAAGCGGCCGACCCAGCCCTCCCTCTGGAAGGGCGAGGTGCTCCAGCCCGGGTCCCTGGACTCCCTGCACACGTGGGGCTCGCTCGGCCACCTCGAAGCCAGCGGGGCGGTCCGGCTGAGCCGCCTCGTCGCCCGCACGGCCGACGGGGAGGAGCTGATGGCCATGGACTTCGCGACGCTCGGCGGCGAGCGGCCCTGGATGCTCGCCCACGGCTACTCGACGATTCTGGAGTGCATGGCCGCCTCGCTCGGCCCGACGGTACGCCTGCGCCGCGGTGTCCTGGTCAAGGAGCTCACCACGGACGGCGGGGGCCGTGTCTCGGGGGTGCGCGCCATGGTGGACGGCGCGGCCGTCGACATCCGGGCCCGCCTGGTCGTGGCGGCCGACGGCATGTCCTCGCGCCTGCGGGGGCTCGCGGGGATCGACGCCGAACCCGTCGCGTACGACCACCGGTTGCTCTCCTTCGAGCTGCCCGGCACGCTGCCGGTGGACGACGAGGTGTCGGCCCACGTCACGGACCGCGGCCTGGTCATGCTCTATCCGCTGCCGGACGCGCGGATCCGGGTCTACGTCCAGGTGGGGGCGGACGAGCTCCGCAGGGCCGGACCGGCCGAGCTGCGGCGCTGGTGCGCGGGGCTCGTTGATCAGGTACCCGCGCTGCGTCCGATCGCGGGGCTGCTCGAAGAGCACCTGGAACACCGCCAGTTGCTGCCGGTCTGGCAGTACCGGGCCCCGGCGCTCGTCCGGCCCGGCATCGTCCTGCTCGGGGAGGCGGCGCACGTCGTCCATCCCCTGGCGGCTCAGGGGATGAACACCTCGATCGACGAGGCGGAGGGGCTGGCGGCCCGGCTCGCGGACGTCGACCTCGCCGACGGCGCCGCCGTCGACCGGGCGCTGCGCGGCTACGAGGACGACCGGATGAGCAGGATCGAGGCCGTGCACGTCATGAGTCACAACGCGGCGCGCATGATGACCAGCACCTCGCGCGGCGGCCGGGTCATGGGCCGGCGCCTCATGCGCGGCACCGCCAGAAGCCGCCGCTTGAGCTATCTGACCACGTACAACATGTCGGGCCTCGGTATGCGCCCGCTCACCAGGTTCGACCGGCTCGTGCAGTTGGGGCTCGTACCCGATCTGCGAGCGCGGTCGTTCACACCCCCGCGATCTGCCGGGAACCGGGCCGGCAGTGAAACCCCGGCAGGCCGAGACAACGGACAGAGGGACTGACGTGTCAGACACCACCACCACGGCCTTCGAGGTCAGGCCGCTCACCAGTGCGCTGGGCGCCGAGATCCACGGCGTACGCCTCGAAAACATCTCCGACGCGGACTTCGCCGAGCTGCGACGGCTGCTGCTGAAGCACCTGGTGATCTTCATTCCGGACCAGCAGGGCTGGTCGGCCGAGTCACGCATCGCCTTCGGCCGCAGGTTCGGCGAGTTGGAGGAGCACGCCTACCTGCCTCACCTGGACGGGCATCCGCAGATCCAGATCATCGACTCGGAGCAGAACGGCAAGATCCCGATCTGGCACACCGACATGACCTACGCCCCGAACCCGCCCATCGGCACCGTCCTGCAGATCGTCGACGGTCCCCCGCAGGGCGGCGACACGATGTGGTCGAACCAGTATCTGGCGTACGAGGGGCTGTCCGCGCCGCTGCGCGATCTGCTCGACGGGCTCACCGCCGTCCATTCCATCCGCATCCCGGGCCTGGAAAGCCAGGCCGAGCATCCCGTCGTGCGGGTCCACCCGGAGACGGGCCGCCGGGCCCTGTTCGTCAACCGGGCCCACACCTCGCACATCGCGCAGCTGAACCGCAACGAGAGCGACTCGCTCCTGCAGTACCTGTACCGCTTCTCCACCTCCCCCGAGTTCATCTGCCGCTACCAGTGGCGGCCGGGTTCGGTGGCGATCTGGGACAACAGGGTCACGCAGCACTACGCGGTCGACGACTACTCCGAACACCGCCGGGGCCTGCGCGTGGTGGTGCTCGGCGACACCCCCTCGGGCGACGAGCCCCGCTGGGACCACTACCGCCCGGTGCCGGGGCAGCGCTACGTACCGGACTGGGTCAACGCCAAGGAAGCGTACTGATGGGCGCGGCGACGGACGGCGCCCGGCAGGGCGCGGACGAGGAGAGCCCGGCCCACGTCACCACCACGACCCGCACCCTGGACGTGCCGGGGGCGCGGCTGTGCTACGACGTACGCGGCCACGGCCCCCTGCTCCTGATGATCGGTTCGCCCATGGGCAGCAGGGGGTTCACAGCCCTCGCGACCCTGCTCGCCGCGGACTTCACCGTCGTGACCTACGATCCCCGCGGCATCCTGCGCAGCACCCTCAGCGACCCGGACCAGCCGGCCCCGCCCGAGCTGGCCGCGGACGACGTGCACCGGCTGATAGCGGAGCTGGACGCCGGACCGGCGCATGTGTTCGGCAACAGCGGCGGAGCCACCACCGGTCTGGCCCTGCTCGCCCGGCATCCGGACGCGGTGCGCAGCCTGGTGGCACACGAGCCCCCGGTGACCGAGCTGCTGCCCGACGCGCGGCAGGTGCGGGCCACCATCGACGATCTCTGCGAGGACTACGCCGCAGGGCGCCGGGACGTGGCCCTGCGCAAGTACTCGGCCCTGTCCGGTGTCGGCTTCGCCTCGCCGCCTCCGGCCGGGCAGGCGTCGACCCGTGCGCCGTACACGCCGCCGAAGGACGTCCGGGCGATCCTGGACCGCTTCTTCGGCCGCATTCTCCAGCCCACCACGCGCTACCGGCCCCACCTCGACGCGCTGCGGGCCGCGTCCGTGCCCGTGGCCGTGGCGGGTGGCACGACGTCCCGGGGGCAGCTCTACCACCGGACCGCGGCGGCCCTCGCCGAGCTGCTCGACACCCCGCTGGCCACCTTCCCCGCGGGACACACCGGTTTCCAGGAACGCCCGGAGCCCTTCGCCGATCTGCTGCGCGAGGCGTTCGCACCGCATCGTCGGACCAGGATGGAGCGAAATGGAACACACCTTCCAGGCCAGCCGCCAGTGGGAGCGCATACAGAAGCGCTGGATCACTGAGGACGCCGGCGCCGACCTGACGCAGCTGAAGTCCGACCCGAGGAACTTCAAGCTCTCCCTCTGGGACCCGTCGACGAACGGGGTCCGCTACCTCAAGACGCTGGCATACAACCTCGGTATGGCGCTGACCCCGCAGGAACTGGCGCGGATCAGCAGGACCCCCAACCGGGAGATCGGCGGCCCGATCACCGTGCGGTGCCAGGGCGAGACGCTCTGCCTGGACTACCTGCAGGCAACGTTCGAGGTCGGTTTCATCGAGAGCGCGATCGGCCTGGACGGCGCCAGGGTCCTGGAGATCGGCGCCGGTTACGGACGCACGTGCCACATGATCATGTCCAACCACGATCTCTCCGGCTACTGCATCGTCGACCTGAAGAACACGCTGGAGCTGAGCAGGGCCTATCTGCGCGAGGTCCTGGACGAGTCCCGCTTCAAGCTGATCGATTTCATCGAGGTCGAGAGCCTGACGGACACCTCCCTGCGCTCGGAGCGTTTCGACCTGTGCATCAACATCCACTCGATGACCGAGATGGCTCCGGAGACGGTCCGGTCCTATCTCGACCTGATCGACGCCACCTGCTCGGCCTTCTACGTGAAGAACCCGGTCGGCAAGTACATCGACCAGAGCCTGGACGGCTATCTGCAGGGCCAGGAGGCCGTACGGATGGCGCTGGAGAACGGGCCCCTGCGACAGCTGCTGGACATCCACGACAGCGAGGCGGTGCAGGCCGCGGTCCCCGTCTTCGTCGACGGGTACCGGCCGGGCTCCGCCTGGACCTGCGTCGATGACGGCCGCGCCCTTCCCTGGAGCTATCTCTGGCAGGCCCTCTACGAGAAATCGCGCCGGTGAAGGGCATCATCCTGGCGGGCGGCAACGGGACCCGGCTTCAGCCCCTCACCCTCGTGGGTTCCAAGCAGCTCGCTCCGGTCTACGACAAACCCATGGTGTACTACCCGTTGTCCGTGCTCATGCTCACCGGCATCGACGACGTCCTCATCATCGCCCGGTCCGCGGAACTCGCGCTGTTCCGCAGGCTGTTCGGCGACGGCAGCAGACTGGGCATGCGCATCGACTACGCGGCCCAGGAGGAACCGCGGGGTGTCGCCGACGCCTTCCTCGTCGGCGCCCCGCACATCGCGGGCGAGGAGTGCGCCCTGATCCTCGGTGACAACCTCTTCCACGGCGCCAAGCTGCCCTCCATGCTGCGCAGGACGGTGCGCAAGCTGCGCGGCTGTGTCCTCTTCGGGCATCAGGTCGCCGAGCCCCAGCACTTCGGCGTCGCCGAGATCGACGCGAAGGGCCGGCTCGTCTCCATCGAGGAGAAACCGGAGCAGCCGCGCTCCAACCTCGCGATCCCGGGCCTGTACTTCTTCGACGAAACGGTGACGGACATCGCCCGCGGGCTGCGCCCTTCCAGGCGCGGTGAGCTGGAGATCACGGACGTCCTGCGCGCGTACCTGGCCGAGGGCCGCGCCGACCTGGTGTGGCTCGGCCGGGGCGTCACCTGGCTGGACGCCGGAACCCACGAATCGCTGCTCGACGCGGGCCGGTTCGTCCGGGACATACAGCATCGCCAGGGCATCAGCCTGGGCTGCGTCGAAGAGATCGCCATGTACATGGGCTTCATCGGCGCGGACGCCTGCTACCGCCTCGGCGCCGAGATGGACGGCTCGCCCTACGGCCAGTACGTCATGCGCAGCGCCCTCGCCCACCGGCTCAACCCGACACCCGCCGAGCTCATGGAGGAGTGATGCGTCTGCTGGTCACCGGCGCGGCCGGCTTCATCGGTTCCGCGTACGTCCGGATGCTGCTCGCGCCCGGCCCCGCCGAGGTCTCCCATGTCACCGTGCTCGACAAACTGACCTACGCGGGCAGGCTCGACAACCTGGACGTCACGCACCCGCGGCTGAGCTTCGTCCAGGGAGACATCTGCGACGCCGCGCTCGTGGACCGTCTCATGTCCCGGACCGATCAGGTGGTGCACTTCGCGGCCGAGTCCCACGTCGACCGGTCCATCGTCGGCGCGGACGCGTTCGTACGCACCAACGTGACCGGCACCCAGACGCTCCTCGACGCGGCCCTGCGCCGGGGGGTCAGCCGCTTCGTGCACGTGTCCACCGACGAGGTCTACGGGTCCATCGCCACCGGCCGCTTCACCGAGGAGGACACCCTCGGCCCCAGCTCCCCCTACGCGGCGTCCAAGGCGGGCTCCGATCTGATCGCTCTCTCCTACCACCGCACCCACGGCCTGGACGTCCGGGTGACCCGGTGCAGCAACAACTACGGGCCGCGGCAGTTCCCCGAGAAGATCATCCCCCTCTTCGTCTGCCGGCTCCTGACGGGCGACGAAGTACCGCTGTACGGCGACGGCGGGCACGTACGGGAGTGGCTGCACGTCGAGGACCACTGCCGCGGGGTGGATCTCGTACGCACCGGCGGGCGTCCGGGCGAGGTCTACAACCTCAGCGGCGGCACCGAGCTGACCAACCGCGAACTGACGGAGCTGCTGCTCAAGGCCTGTGGCGGCACCTGGGACCAGGTCCGCCACGTGGCGGACCGCAAGGGGCACGACCGACGGTACTCGATCCTCGACGTCAAGGCCCGCAGCGAACTGGGCTACCGCCCCCGGCGCGACTTCGAGTCCGGGCTCGCCGAGACGGTCGCCTGGTACCGGGACCACCGCTCCTGGTGGGAACCGCTCGCCGGTGGCCCCGGACGGTGAGCGGGTACCGGCTCAGGCGTCTTCGTCCAGCGCGTTCAGGCACAACAGCAGGGTGCGTGCCTGGACGTTGACGTAGTGGCTGTACCGGGTGAGCGCGGCGAGCTGGTCCCGTGAGACCCAGCAGAACCCGGGTGGCGCGTCGAGCGGCGCGTCGCCCTCGTCGGCCGCCACGACGAGGTAGCGGCTCACCGAATTCAGGAAACGACCGCCTTCCTCGGAGTGCAGGGCGCTGTAGCGGACCCGCGACCGGGGCGCCCTCGTGACCAGGTCGAGGAAGAGCGGTCGCTCCGCGACGGGCAGATGGGCATGGCTTCTGGGCAGGCACTGGACCGTGGGGCCCAGCTCCACCTCGGTGGAGCCGCCTTCGGCGCGGGCCCGGGCCAGCACGTGCGGCACGCCCGCGAACGTGCGGGTGACGAAGGCGACCACGCCCTCACCTCGAGGCTCGATCAACGGCTGGGTCCAGTGGCCGACCTCGCGGTTGCTCGCCCGTACCGACACGGCCACGGTGCGGAAGTAGCGGTCGTCGTCGTGGTCGATCGAGGAGGCGCCGCGCGTCCAGCCCGCTACGCCGGCGAGCGGGATGCGTTCGCTGCGGATCGGGGTCGCGGCCCGGCGCAGGGCCAACCAGGACAGCAGCTCCGTGTCCGAGTGCAACGCGTGCGGCGCGCCGCGCACCGGCAGGGCGGCGAGAACCGAACGGGCGTCCATGTTCACGGTGTTGTCGTGCCGCAGGAGCTGATGGAGCTGGCGCAGGGTGAGCCAGCGGAAGTCCTCGTGCTCGGGTACCGGGCCGCTCGTCTCGACGATCATGTTGCGGTTGCGCTTGCGGTGGAACCAGGCGCCGTGCTCGGACTGCAGCACGTCCGTGAGGACGCGGCCCCGGGAGGGGCTGGTGAAGTACTCCAGGTAGCGGACGGCCGCGCCCTTGTGCACCTTGGTGTAGTTGCTGTACGTGGCCTGCACGGTGGGCGAGAGCTGGAGCAGTCCGGGGTTGCCCGGCTCCATCTTGGCCTGCATCAGGAAGTGCAGCACTCCGTCGAACTCCCGGGCGAGGATGCCCAGGATGCCGACCTCCGACTGGACGATGACGGGCTGGTGCCACTCCGTCCGCTCGGGATGTTCACCGATCGCGGCGTGCAGCCCTTCCACGGTGAAGAACCGGCCGCTGCGGTGGGCGAGGTTCCCGGTCTCCGGGGCGAACGACCAGTCCTCCAGCGCTTCGAAAGGAATGCGGTCGACCGCGAACGAGGCCTGCGCACGGCGCCGCCCGAGCCATTGGCGGATCTCGTCCGCGCTGTCGCCGGCCGGCGCGGCCGCGGACCGGGCGATCCGGTCGGGCAGCGCGACGGCCCGCCGGGCCCTGAGCCGCGGCGCGGTCCGGATGGAGCCGGGCACGGTCACCTGTGGGCCCCTGTGAACTCGATGACGGAGGCGATGACGTAGTCGATCATCTCCTCGGTGAGGCCGGGGTAGACGCCGATCCAGAAAGTGTGCTCGGTGACGATGTCGCTGTTGGTCAGCTCACCGCAGACGCGGAACTCGCGGCCGAGGTAGGCGGGGTGTCGGGTCAGGTTGCCCGCGAAGAGCCGGCGCGTGCCGATCCTGCGGTTCTCCAGGAAGTCCACGAGCTCCGCGCGCTTGAAGGGCGCTTCGGGGTCGACGGTGATGACGAAGCCGAACCAGCTCGGGTCGCTGCCGGGTGCGGGTTCCGGCAGCAGCAGCCAGGGCACCTCGGCGAGGCCGGAGCGCAGCCGTGCCCAGTTGCGCCGCCGCGCGGCGCAGAAGTCGTCGAGCTTGTCCAACTGGGTCAGGCCGAGTGCGGCTTGGAGATCGGTCGCCTTCAGGTTGTAGCCCACGTGGGAGAAGATGTACTTGTGGTCGTAGCCGGCCGGTAGCGTCCCCATCTGGTAGCCGAACCGTTTGTGGCAGGTGTCGCTCTCCCCCGGTTCGCACCAGCAGTCCCGGCCCCAGTCCCGCAGCGACTCCACGATCCGGGCCAGGGCCAGGTTCGAGGTGAGCACGCAGCCGCCCTCGCCCATCGTCAGGTGATGGGCCGGATAGAAGCTGACGGTGGCGAGGTCGCCGAAGGTGCCCACGAGCTGTCCCTTGTAGGTGCTGCCGACCGCGTCGCAGGTGTCCTCGATGAGCAGCAGGTCGTGTTCCGCGGCGAGTTGGGCCACCTCCGCCACCTCGAAGGGGTTGCCGAGGGCGTGCGCGATCATGATGGCCCGGGTGCGGGGCCCGATGGCTTTCTCGACGCGCTCCGCGGTGGTGTTGTACGTGCGCAGGTCGATGTCGACGAAGACCGGGACGAGGCCGTTCTGCAGGATGGGGTTGACGGTCGTGGGGAAGCCCGCCGCCACCGTGATCACCTCGTCGCCCGGCACGAGCCTGCGCTGTTCGAGCTGGGGTGAGGTGAGGGCGGTGAGGGCCAGCAGGTTCGCCGAGGAACCGGAGTTGGTGAGATGCGCCTTCCGCCGGCCCATGCGCCGGGCGAAAGCCGATTCGAACGTGCGGGCCGATCGGCCCGCCGCGATCCGCAGGTTCAGGGCCGCTTCGACCACGGCCGCCCTGTCCGCGTCGTCGAGCACGGCCCCGGACGGCCAGATCTCCGTGACGCCGGGGATGAATTCCCTGTCGTCACTGGTCTCTCGGTGGTACTGACGTACCTCGTCGAGGATGTGCGCGAGCCGGTCACTCATGGGTTCTCCTCGCCGTCGCCGTGGGCGTTGCGGGGGCAGGCGGTAGTTGGCCGGCACGCGATGCACGGGCGGGCGGCCCGGCACAGTGTGGCCCGAGCGGCTAAAGCCGGCCTAGGCCCGGTCTTGCGTGGGGCTGCCCGCCGCGCTGAAGACCCGGGCCCGAGGTGCGATCCGGCGACCGGCCGGCGCAAGACTCGCGCAAGAACAGCTTTAGGGGCGCCCTTCAGGATGGCCACAAAACGCGCAGCCCCCGAGATGTGACGCACCGTCACCGTCCGCAACCGCAGAGCACTTCCGAAGCACGTCGAGCCCCTCCCAGAGCCTGAGCACGAGAGAGGACCAGAATGACCATCCTCGAACCGGACATCTCAGATGTCGCCCACGCGCTCACGCCGAGACAGACCGAGGTGGTGCGGCTCGCGGCCCTGGGTCTGACGGCGAAGGAGACCGCCCGGCGGCTCGGCATCTCGAAGACCACCGTGGACGAACACCTCACTGAGGCGCGGCGCCGTGTCGGGGCCAGCACCAAATCGCATCTGGTCGGTCTGGCGGTCGCCGCCGGTATCGTCGCCGGATGAATCCCGACGCGTCGTGGCGGGCGCGGCCCTTTCAGAGGGTCGCCGGCTTCTGTATGCCCTGGCCGGAGACATTGGTGTTGCCTCACGGTAAGATGGGCAGATGCCCATCTTGATGGGTGTGCGCTCAGAGGGCGACGACCGGGCGCAGGCGGGCCGGCGTACGAGAGGACGGGCGAGTGCCGACTGGAGTGCACCTTCGCGACGCGAGACAGCAGTTGTTCGACGCCGCCGAGCGTGTGCTCCTGCGCAGCGGTCCGAACGGCCTGACGGGCCGGGCCGTCACCGACGAGGCGGGCTGCGCCAAGGGCGTCCTGCACCGGCACTTCAGTGACTTCGACGCCTTCCTCACCGACCTCGTGCTCGACCGGGCCGGGCGGCTGGAGAAGGAGGCCGGCGCGCTGCGCCAGTCGGCCGGGACCGGCACCGTGGCGGAGAACCTCACCAGTGCGCTGTTCACCCTGTTCGGGCCGGTGCCGGTGGCGATCATCCCGCTCATCACGTTCCGGGACGAGCTCCGCGCCCGGCTGCGGCAGGTGATGCCCGGTGGCGGCATCGCGATCCTCACCCATGCCTCGAGCGCGATCTCCGCCTACCTCGCCGACGAGCGCGACCTGGGGCGTATCGCGGCCGACGCCGACATCGACTCGCTCACGCTCTCCCTGGTCGGTGGCGGCCATCTCCTGTTCGCGGACCGCGACTCCGACCCGTCGGCCACGGGCGCCGTCGACAAGCTGGTGACCGCGGTGATCACCGACGCCGTCCAGCGACGACCGGTTTAGGGCGTTCCGCACGGCGCGCGGCAGAAAACAACAAGCCACCACCGCGGCGCCGACGACTCCGACTCCGACCACCCTCAGAGAACAGAGCGTTTTTCCGGCCATTACCGAAGCCATGATGATCTCGCAGGTCAGCGGCGTCTCGCCATATGCAACCAACAGGACGTAATAATTCTCCCCGGAACGGCGCCCTCCTTGGCGTCCGAAAGTCGCGTGACAAAGAATAGGTAATGTCTCGTTCCGCCCCGGTGTCACCTTATCTACATTGCCGTTTAGTCTTTGATCTGTGCATGATCCGGACCGGCTCCGCAGTGTGGTGACACCGTTGTCAGCGTTCCTGGCGAAGGGATAGATCGTGTCTACGTCCCCCCCACCCCTTGTCCCGGACCTTCCCCACTCCGGCGCATCGGCCGGCGGTCGCCGCCCCCTCATATCCACGACAGCAGGGGAGGGCACCCGGTGAGGTACGAGATGCTGGGCCCACTCCGCGTCCGGGACGAGAACACGTACTTCACGCTTCATGCCCGGAAAGTGGAGATCGTCCTCACGGTGCTGCTCATCCGGGCGGACCAGCTGGTCTCCCCGGAACAGCTGATGCGGGAGATCTGGGGCGAGAACCTGCCACGGCGCGCCGCCGCGGGCCTGCACGTGTACATATCCCAGCTCCGCAAGTTCCTGAAGCTGCGCGGCGCGAGTGGCAACCCCGTCGAGACCCGGGCGCCGGGCTACGTGCTGCACAAGGGCGACGACCGGATAGACACCCAGATCTTCCTCGAACTCGTCGACGTGGGGCGGTCGTTGCTCCGCCAGCAGCGCACGGACGAGGCCGCATCCTGTTTCAGCCAGGCGCTCGCGCTGTGGCGCGGCCCGATCCTGGGCCACAGCGGCGACGGAACCGGCGCCAAGGGCCCGATCATCGGCGGTTTCTCGACCTGGCTGACCGAGATCCGCCGGGAGTGCCATGAGATGCTCGTCGAGTGCCAGCTCCAACTCGGCCGGCACCGCGAGGCGGTGGGCATGCTGTACGCCCTCATCGCCGAGAACCCCATGTGCGAGGCGTTCCACCGCCAGCTCATGCTGGCGCTCTACCGCTCGGAGCGGCAGGCGGACGCGCTGAAGGTGTACCAGTCGGTGCGCAAGACGCTCAACGACGAGCTGGGGCTCGAGCCCGGGCGCCCGCTGCAGGATCTGCAGCGGGCCATCCTCTCGGGCGACATGCACCTGATGTCGTTACCACTGGCGATGTCCGGCCGTTGACCACCGGCAGGTGGCGGCCGGGCCGGCGTGGGCGGCCGGCCGCGGTACGTCTCCAGCAGCCGCAACCGCACCTCGCTGACCGGCGGACGGACCGGCTGCGGGCCGGCCGGGCCCTGGAACCCGTACTTCTGCCGACTGCCCGGCGCGGAGTGCGCGCGTCACTCCTGCAAGGCCGTGGAACGACCCGACCTGCGCCGGGCTTCCGGCGGTCTCCCGGCCGACGGGCCACGTGGGCACACGCGGATGGTGGTCCGGCTCGGGCACGGCCAGCGGCGCGTGCCACACCAGCCGCGCCCCCTTCCCACCCGGGCTTTCCAGTTCCATGCCACCGCCGAGCCTCTGCGCTCGCTCGGCCATGGTGGTCAGACCGCTGCGGCGGCCTCCGTCCGGGACGCCGACGCCGTTGTCCGTGACCGTCAGGCGGACCTGCTTGCCATCCGTCTCCAGCACGACGTCGGTGCGGTCGGCGTCGGCGTGCCGGGCGACGTTGGTCAGGGACTCGGTGAGGACGGCCATGACGTGGTCGGCGGTCCGGGTGGGCACGTGGGTGTCGAGCAGGCCCTCCATGCGGACACTGGGAGCGAAGCCGAGGAGCGGGGCGGCCTCGCCGATCGCGCGCACCGCGCGGGAACGCAGGCCGGGCGCCGCGTCGTCGTCGCGGGAGCGCAGACCGAAGATCGTCGACCTGATGATCTTGATGGTTTCGTCGAGATCGTCCACCGCCCGCAGGATCCGTTCGGAGGCCATGGGGTCCTGGACTCGGCGTCCGGCGCTCTGCAGGGTCATGCCGGTGGCATCTTCTTCAGCTTGCCGGTCACGCACCTACGGCCGAGGCCGAGGAACGCGAGCCGCTCCCGGCCGAGGCGGGCGCCGTCCCCCTGTTGCTCCAGCCGAACCCGGCGTACATCGGCGGCACCTATGACGTCTTCAGCCACAACCAGGCAGCCCACGAGTTGTTCCCGAGGCTCATCACCGAGGCGGACCGGCCCGCCGACTTCGCGCGCTGGGTGTTCCTCGAACCGGTGACCCGGGACATCCTGGTCGACTGGGAACCCGAAGCACGCGGCCTGCTCGGCCGGCTTCGGACGCCGACGGCACGCCACTCCGGCGACCCGCGGTACACCCGGCTGATCGAGGACCTGAACGAGGGCAGCCCAGAGGTACGGGACTGGTGGCCGCCGTACGAGGTGCAGGCCCGGCACAGCGGTCGCAAACGGCTACGTCACTCGCGCCGGGGAGTCGCCGATTATGCGTGCACCGCTTTTTCACCTGGCCGAACAGCCGGAACAGACGCTGGTCGTCTGTGCCGACAGCAGCGAACCGCCCGACGGGAGCGCAGCCGTGACCGGCGGATGACGGCGGAGGCCGACGGCAGTCCAGCGCTTACGGTACGGTCGGCGGAGGACCAGCATCGCATCAACTCGTCCTGCTCCTCTCACGCGCCGTCGACGCCAGATGAGATGGCCTGTCTGTGATTCTCGGCATGGATCGTTGCCGCTCACGGTTGTTTCCCGGGTCAGCGCTTCGGACGATCCACGTAAAACGCGTCCTACGACGGCAGTTGCGCATACGTCTCCGCGATCGAGTACCTGCCCGCATGCTGTTCCGCTGCGCGCTCTTGAGGGGAGTGCACTGTATGTACCCGAGGCCGATGAGGGCTGGTGCCGGCACGTTCGCCTGGGTCATGTCCCCAGGTCCTCCGTCACGGGCAGGCACTCGGCGAGCAGGTCGACGACGTCGCGCCAGGCTCGCTGCGCGTGCTGTGGGTGGTGGCCGACGCCGGGGACGGTGGGGTGGTCGACCGGCGGGTGGTGGAAGGCGTGCAGGGCTCCGCCGTAGACCGTGAGGCGCCAGTCGATGCCCGCGGCCTGCATTTCAGCGGTGAACGCGTTCCGTTGCGCGGGCGCCATGATCGGGTCTTCCGACCCGACCCCGGCCCACACCGGGCAGCGAATGCGCGCCGCCTCGCCCGGTCGGCCCGTGGTAGTCGCGTTGACCGTCCCGATCGCGCGCAGGCTGACGCCGTCGCGCCCGAGTTCCAGCCCGACGGCGCCCCCGGTGCCGTAGCCGACGGCGGCCATCCGGTCGGGGTCGGCCCTCGGTTCGGCGCTCAACACGTCGAGCGCCGCATGGCCGATACCCCGCAGCCGGTCCGGATCAGCGAGCAGCGGCAGGCAACGGGCCAGCATCTCCTCGGGGTCCCCCAAATAGCGCCCGCCGTGAAGGTCGAAGGCCAGCGCTACGTAGCCCAGCTCGGCGAGAGCATCGGCCCTGCGGCGCTCGACGTCGCTGAGCCCCATGCCTTCTGGTCCGAGCAGCACCGCGGGCCGGCGGTCGACACCGGCCGGGAGCGCGAGGTGCCCGGTCATCGTCAAACCGTCGGCCGGATACTCGACCGGGCGCGTCGTAATCGTCGTCATGAGACTGGACTGTAGTGATCGTCGGGCCCGGTCCGGCCGCTGTTCTGCCGCTGGCAGAACAGCGCGGGTATCCCTCTGAAATACGGCGGGGGCACACAGGAACCGTCAGAAACCCCGTGCCCACGACAGCGCTGTCGGATTTACCCCGTTGCCCCTTCGGGGAGTATCTCTGTCACATCCGCATGACAGGCGGGTGTCCCTGAATTCGTCCGTGCAGAGCCTCTGCCGTCCACCAACGCGCGTTCCTGCGGCTGAGCGGCCAGGAATTCGCGATTACGCCTGCTTTGCCCGGCGGAAGCACGGAGCCCGAGGGGGTCCTTCGAGGACGCGGTCATGCGCGAATGCCCCGAGGAAGCCGGTCTGGTCGCTCGTGCATGGGCATGGCTACTGGCACGCTCGTGGTGGAGACGCGTGGCCGCTGCGCGACCGGGTCCGCCTAACCGAGGCCGACCGCGGTGGACGCGATGACCGGTTGACCACCGCCAAGCAGGATGGGACGGAGTAACTCCGCACAGGCGTAGCGGAGTTGAGGTGGGCGAACGAGATCCTCGAAGCCGCCGGCGTGCTTTTCGCCCAGCAGATCGGCCGTCCCCGGACGAGGCCGAGCAGGTGACGGACCACCCGCGTGACAGAGGTCTCGGGATCGATCCCGGCTGCCGGGTGCTGGACCTGTCGCCGTCGACGTACTCCGCCTGCGAGGAGCGGCCGGAGCCGGCCCGCCGGCTCCGCGACAAGCGGCTGACGCCGCTGATCGAGCAGGTCCGCGGGGAATCAGGCGGCACCTGTGGCGCCCGCCGGATCACCCGCGCCCTTCGGCGCACGGGCCACGAGGTGGCCCGTTGCACCGTCGGGCGGCTGATGGCCGGACTCGGCATCGAGGGCGTCATCCGTGGCCGGCGCCCGCCGCTCCACCCTCCCGGAGCCGTCGGCGCCCCGCCCGCCGGACCTGATCGACCTCGGCTTCACCGCCTCCCGGCCCGACCAGACCTGGGGGGCCGAACTACGAGCAAGCCTTCTGGCATCGTCAAGGCCACGTCCCGCATTCCGCCTGAACCATCAGGATCGGACTACTCCGCGGAACCCGGGACGGCTCACTCCCCGGCGAGGAGGGAGCCATGGGCAGTCACTCGTCGCAGCGAGTTGGTGAGGCGCCCGGACTTTAGAAGAAGTGTTTGCGTCCACCGACCGCGCGACCGGTCGCACCCAGGATCCACAGGATGGCGCCCACCAGAATGAGGATGCCACCGATCGTCGTCAGCAGGCCCATGCCGACAAGCAGGCCGATGATCAGCAGAATAAGCCCAAGAATGATCATTTCAAATCCCCATCGTCAATTCCGTCTCAGGCGCGTATGCGCTTCACAAGGGCCTGAGTCGTCCCTTGGTCGGTAGATCCCGACCAGCTCCGAATGCCAGGACCTCGGTGCGATAATCCTTGTGCCCGGCGACACCGTGTTCATGCACTGCCTCGTCGAGAAGCATCTCGCCCGTCCGGCCGGCGAGGGAACCGCCGAGGTGCCCCTGCTGCTGTGCCGGCCCACCGGAGCCGTGGGACGGCTGCCGGTCCTCTACTACCTGCACGGGGGCGGCATGGTCATGGGCCACGCCCGGCAGAACCTGGGCTACGTCCTGAAGTGGGCGCAGGAGCTGCGGGCGGCCGTCGTGTCGGTCGAGTACCGCCTGGCCCCGGAGCATCCCTACCCCGCGGCGCTCGACGACTGTCTGGCCGGGATGGCATGGATCACCGGCCATGCCCCAGCGGGCGGAAATCGATCCGGAACGTGTTCTCGTCGTCGGGTTCGGCGGCGCTGGTGCTCTGGCTGCCGGCCTGGCCCTTCGTCCGCGCGAGGGGAAGAAGCCGCGTCCGGTGGGGCGGACGCTGGTCTGTCCCCTGCTCGACGATCGCAACGACACGGTGTCCGCCGTGCAGCTCGCAGACCTCGGCGGCCGGCACCGCGGCACCAACGAAGCAGCCTGGACACACGCGCTCGGTTCGCTCCGGGACACTGCCGACGTGCCTGTGTACGCCGCGCCCGCTCGCGCCGAGGACCCGTCCGGGCTGCCGCCCACCTCCCTCGAGGCCGGCTCAGCCGAGACGTTCCGGGACGAGATCGTGGCCTGCGCGTCGAGTATCCGGGCCGCGGGCGGGGATGCGGAGCCGCAGCTGTTTCCCGGCGGTTTCCACGGTTTCGACTTCCTCGCCCCCGGGGCCGCCCTCTCCCGCGACGCCCGGGACGTCCGGCTGAAGTGGCTGCGCCGGACACTGACAGTTCTCACCGAACCCGGCGGGGCCGCCGGGTTCGGCCGAGAGGTCTGACCCGATACCGGGGATCAGGCCGCGACGAGCTCCTGCTCGCGGTCCGGCGTCCTGCCCTTGGGCGTCCTGCCCTTCGGCGTCTTGTTCGGCAGCGAGAGCCGGAAGACCTTGTGCCACGCGGAGAACACCTGCTTGGGCAGCGGCCCGGCGACGTAGTCCAGCTCGTACTTCTCGAACAGCGCGCGCACCTTCACCGCGACCTCGGCGTACCGGTTGCTCGGCAGGTCCGGGAACAGGTGGTGCTCGATCTGGTGCGACAGGTTGCCGGTCATGAAGTGCATGGCCCTGCTGCCGCTGATGTTCGCCGAGCCCATCATCTGGCGCAGGTACCACTGGCCGCGCGTCTCGCCCTTGATGGACCGGCGCTCGAAGACCTGCACGCCCTCGGGGAAGTGCCCGCACATGATCACCGAGTGGGACCAGAGGTTGCGGACCAGGTTCGCGGTGAACGTGGCGGCGAGCGTGGGGAGGAACGACGGGCCCGACAGCAGCGGGTGGACCACGTAGTCCTTGAGCACCTGCTTGCGGATCTTGCGGCCCACGGCCTTGGCCCGCGCGCGGAACTCCGGGTTCTTGCGGCGGCGCTTGTCCAGGTTTTTGCCGAGTTCCAGGTCGTACGCCGCGATGCCGTACTCGAAGAAGCAGGCGTTGACGAAGTTCCACAGCGGCTGGCCGAGGTGGAGCGGGTGCCACGGCTGGTCCTCGTCGACGCGCATGATGCCGTAGCCGAGGTCGTTGTCCTTGCCGATCACGTTGGTGTACGTGTGGTGCAGCTCGTTGTGCGAGTGCTTCCACTGCTCGGACGGCGAGACGTGGTCCCACTCCCAGGTGGTGGAGTGGATCTTCGGGTCTCGCATCCAGTCCCACTGGCCGTGCAGGACGTTGTGGCCGATCTCCATGTTGTCCATGATCTTCGCCACGGAGAGACCGGCGGTGCCGAGCAGCCACGCGGGCGGGAAGATCGAGAACAGCAGTACGCCCCTGCTGACCAGCTCGAGCTTGCGCTGCGCCGAGATGACCTTACGGATGTAGGCGGCGTCCTTCTCGCCACGGCTGGCGATCACCTCGTCGCGGATCGCGTCCAGCTCGCGGCCGAGCTCCTCGATCTGCTCCGCGGTCAGGTGGGCGGTGGGGTCGATGGCGGTCAAGGTGCTCCTACCGTTCGATGTCACAGGGGCCCGCCGCGGCGGACACACAGGTCTGGATGAGGACGCCCGGCTCGGCCTCGGTGATCTCGCCGGTGCGCAGGTCGCGGACGGCGCCGGCCTTGAGCGGCGTGACGCAGCCGAAGCAGATGCCCATGCGGCACCCGGAGGGCATGAGCACGCCGGCCTCCTCGCCGACGTCCAGCAACGGCGTGGCGCCGTCCGCGTCGGCGGTCGTGCCGGTGGTGCTGAACGTGACCTCGCCGCCGTCGCCGGCGACGACGATGCTGGGGCGGAAGCGTTCGGTGTGCAGGCGCTCCTGTACGCCGTGCTCGCTCCAGTGCTCTTCGGCGGCGTCGAGCAGGCCCGCGGGCCCGCAGGCCCAGGTCTCGCGCTCGGCCCAGTCGGGCACGAGGGCGTCGAGACGGGCGATGTCGAGTGTGCCGTCCGTGTCGGTGTGCACCTCGGTGAGCCGCAGCTTCTTGTTCGCGACCAGGTCGTGCAGTTCGTCGCGGAAGATCACGTCCTGCGGCTGTGGCGCGCAGTGGACCATGACGACGTCGTCGAACTCGTTGTCGCGCAGCATGCCCATCACGGGCGTGATGCCGCTGCCGGCCGTGAGGTAGAGCACCTTGGCGGGCTTGGCCCGCGGCAGCACGAAGTCACCGGTCGGCTGGTCGAGCTGGATCAGCGTGCCCGGCTTCGCCCTGCGGACCAGGTGGTTGCTGACCTTGCCGTCCGGGATCGCCTTCACGGTGATCGCAACGCGGCCGTCCTGGCGGTTCGTCGGCGAGGTGATGGAGTAGGCACGCCACAGGCGCACCCCGTCGACATCGACCCCGATCCGCACGTACTGACCGGCTGTGTGGCCGCGCCAACCCCGCCCCGGTCTGATCACGATGGTCGCGGCGTCACCCGTCTCGGGGTGCACGGCCTCGATGCGCCCGCGCAGGTCAGCGCCCGCACGCAGCGGGCTGACCAGGTCGAGGTAGTCCGACGGCAGCAGCGGCGTCGTGACCATCTCCAGTACTTTCCACGCCCTGCTGCGGAGGGCTGCACTCGTCATGACTCCAGCTTGATGCGCCTCAGGGCGTAAAGTCCTGACCGCAGGACGTAAATCTGATCGGCTGAATTGTTCGCAGGGAACAGAACGTGAGCCATGCAATCCGGAGGGCCAGCGAACTGGCCCTGGACGAGACGACGGTCACCGCGCTTCGGGCCGCGCTGAAGACCACCGCCGACGAGGTCGTCCAGGCGATCATCGACGAGGTCCCTCCCTACGCCAACGCCCTTTCGGGCCACATGGGCGCCACCATCCGCCGAGCCGTCCGTACCGCCCTGGGGCACTACCTGGACCTCGCGAGCGGGAACGCCACGGGCGGCGACGCCGGTGACGCAGCCTACGAACTCGGCCGCGGCGAGGTGCGCGACGGCCGTTCGATGGACGCCCTGCTCAGTGCCTACCGCGTCGGCGCCCGCGTGGCCTGGCGATGCCTGGCAGCGGGTGCCGTACCCGCGGGTCTGCCCGCCGCCGAGGTCGCCAAGTTCGCCGAGCTGACCTTCGCCTACATCGACGAGCTCTCCGCCGCGAGCGCCGCGGGCCACGCCGACGAACTGGCCGCCCGGGGCAGGGCCCACGAGCGCCACCTGGAACACCTGGCCCGCGACCTCCTCGCGGGCGCGAGCCCGGACGTGCTGCTGGCCTCCGTTCAACGGGCCGGGTGGCAGCCTCCGGTTTCGCTGACCGCGGTCCTGCTGCCCGCCGCCCAGGCCCGGCCGGCCTACCGCGCGCTCGACCCGGGCACCCTCGTCCTCGACGATCTGCCGGACGCCACCGGTGTACTGCTCGTCCCCGATGCCGACCGATCACATCTCCTGCGGCAGCTGACCGACCGCACCGCCGTGGTCGGCCCGGCCCGGCCATGGACGCGTGCACAGGCCTCGTATGCACGAGCCATGCGCGCACGCTCCCTCTCCTCCGACATTCGCGACACCGAGGACCACCTGCCCGAGCTGGTGCTGAGCGCCGACGGGGACGCGCTCGCAGACCTGCGCGCCCGAGCCCTGGCACCGTTGCGGACCTTGCCCGTCGCGACCGCACGGCGGCTGGAGGAGACGTTGCGGGCGTGGCTGCTGCACCAGGGCAGGCGGGACGAGGTGGCGGCGGCGTTGTTCGTCCATCCCCAGACGGTCCGGTACCGGATGGCGCAGGTGCGGGAGCTGTTTCCGGATCTCGCATCGCCGCAACGGGTCCTCGAACTGACGCTGGCGGTCGGTCTTCGAGCCGGCTGACGCGCACTCCGGCGACGAGGCGGTGCCGGACACCTGGTGGGGCCTCGTCGTCCCTCGCGTCCGTTCCTCGCAGGCTGAGGACGACCGTGCACACGCCCGCCGAGTACGGGGGCTGTGGCCGTTCGTCGTCGGTTCCGTCACCTGGTCCGCGGCGACTGCCGGTGCCGGTGGCTGAGCGCTTTCGCCTCCTCCGCGAGAACCGTTGGCCGAGCGGTCCGGCTCCTCACTCAGGAGCTGCCCGTCTCCCTCGATGCGGGAGCGGAGGCGTCGGCCAGGTCGGCGCCTGTGTCGGCGTCCCGCTCGGCTCCGCGGTTGCCGTGCCAGTCCAGGCACATGACGGTCGCGTCGTCTGCCAGGTGTCCCTCGTTGGCGTCGACGACCGCCGCGATGAGGGTGCGGGCCGCTTCGCGGGGGTGCAGTGCGCGCGTGCGGACGATCAGATCGTCCAGGTCCACGCTGCCGGCGTTGCGTTCCAGCATGCCGTCCGTGAGCATCACCAGCCGGTCACCCGACCGCAGGTCCAGCCGCTGGACCCGGTAGGTGTGCGCCACCTGGAAACCGAACGGCATATCGATCTCCGGGGTGATGCGCCGTACCTGTCCGTCCCGCATCACCAGCGGCCAGGGATGCCCGGCGTTGATGAACTCGCTCTCGCCGTCGACGAGGCTGATCCGCAGTATCTGCCCGGTGACGTAGCCCTGACTGTGATCGCGCATGGCCTGGTCGGCCTGGTGGGCCTGTTCGACGAGGCCGGCGCCGGCCCGGCGCGCCCGGCGCAGGGCGCCCACGGCGAGGGTGGCCAGGAGCGCGGCGGCGACGTCGTGCCCCACGGCGTCGGTGACGGAGAGCTGTACCGTGTCCCGGTCGATCGTGTAGTCGAAGGTGTCGCCGCCGACGTGATCGGCGGGCTCCAGCGCCCCGGCGACCGCGAACTGCGCCGCCTCGCACGCCAGTGACGACGGCAGCAGGCGGTGCTGGATCTCCGCCGCCAGGCTCAGCGGGCTGGTACGGCGGCCCCACTGATACACATCGGTGAAGGACCGGTTCGCGATGACGATGTAGGCCAGGGCGTGCGCGCTCTCGCCGATCTCCCGCATCGTCACCGCGTCCGGCGCCGCGGGCAGGAACAGTTCGAGGAGACCGATGGCATCCCCGCGGTTGGTCACCGGGGCGACCACGCGCACCCGCCCGCCCTCGGCCATCTCCTCCACCCCGGGCCGCTGGGTGCGGATCACGTCGTCGTACAGGGTGTCCCGCAGGGGGATGCGCCGGGCGGGCTCGTCGGTCTCGATGCTTCCCGCCGACCCCAGCCGTACGACCGAACCACCGGTGAAGTCGGTGATCAGGAACGACACCGAGGCAGCCCCGAGGTGCTCCTTCAGCATGAGCGCGACCACGTCGAGAGACTCCACGGGTGCCGCCGCCTCCGCCGCCGCCAGCACCCCTGCCAGAGTCGTCGCACCGCCCAGGCTCTTCCCGACTCCGGCAGGAGGGGTCATCGGGCTCTGCCCCTGCCTGGCTTACCGCCGCTCACACCGGCTCCCTGCCGCTGGCTGGTCCTCCGGGCCCCGTCCGGAACGCGGAAGGGGTCGGCACTGGGGCCGGATACCCGCAGCCCCATTGCACCACAGCGGCCCGGGCGGGCGGGTGGAAGTTGCTCGAACGAGGACGGGCACAGTACGGCATCGGCACCGTCACGTCCCCCGAGGGTCGCCGGCGGGGCCGGCCCGGGCTGTGCGGCGATCACCTCGGCAGCGAGCGGCGCGAGAACCCTCGACAGGCCGGCCATCGGCACCGACGCGGCCGACCGCCGTACCCACCGCGCGATCGACGCCACCCGCGAAGCCCCCGCCAGGTGGCCGCGCCCCACACGCCGGCACCGCGTCCCTCCCGGCCGTTCCCCCGTCTGGCGTCAGTACGCCTGGAGGCGGACGGCTCACCCGCGGCGCCCTCTGTCCGCTCCACCGCGCGCTGTCGTTCCACCCGCTGGACGGCGCAGCCCCGCACCGTGTTCCACCGGCTGGTCGGGCAGCCAGTGGATCACCTCGGCAGCCTCTCCGGTAACGTCAGAACATGAGTCATCCGCATCCTGAACTGAAAGCCGCCCCTCCCCTGTCCGAAGGAGGGCTGAGGGTCGTCGCCCTGGGCGGTCTGGGTGAGATCGGCCGCAACATGACCGTCTTCGAGCACGCCGGCAAGCTGCTCATCGTCGACTGCGGCGTGCTGTTCCCCGAAGAGACCCAGCCCGGCGTGGACGTGATCCTGCCGGACTTCACCTCGATCCGCGACCGCCTGGCGGACATCGTCGCCGTGGTGCTCACCCACGGCCACGAGGACCACATCGGTGGCGTGCCGTACCTGCTGCGGGAGCGCTCCGACATCCCCGTCGTGGGCTCGAAGCTGACCCTGGCGTTCCTGGAGGCCAAGCTCAAAGAGCACGGCATCAGACCGCGCGCGGTCCGGGTCCGCGAGGGAGACCGACGGAGTTTCGGCCCCTTCGACTGCGAGTTCGTCGCGGTCAACCACTCCATCCCGGACAGTCTCGCCGTCGCCATCCGCACGGAGGCCGGAATGGTGCTGCACACCGGGGACTTCAAGATGGACCAGTTCCCGCTGGACGACCGCATCACCGACCTGCGCGCCTTCGCCCGCCTCGGCGAGGAAGGCGTCGACCTCTTCCTGACCGACTCCACCAACGCCGAGGTCCCCGGCTTCACCACCTCCGAGCGCGAGCTGAACCCGGCGATCGAGCAGGTCATGCGTACCGCACCGCGCCGGGTGATCGTCTCCAGCTTCGCCAGCCATGTGCATCGCATCCAGCAGGTCCTGGACGCCGCGCACCAGCACGGCCGCAAGGTCGCCTTCGTGGGCCGCTCCATGGTCCGCAACATGGGCATCGCCCGCGACCTCGGCTACCTGAAGGTCCCCAAGGGACTGGTCGTCAGTACCAGGGAACTCGAGAAGCTTCCCGACCACAAGATCACCCTCGTGTGCACCGGATCCCAGGGCGAGCCGATGGCGGCTCTGTCCCGGATGGCCAACCGCGACCACATGATCCGCATCGGCAAGGGCGACACCGTCCTGCTCGCCAGTTCCCTGATCCCCGGCAACGAGAACGCCATCTACCGGGTGATCAACGGGCTGACCCGGTGGGGCGCCCATGTCGTCCACAAGGGCAACGCCAAGGTGCACGTCTCGGGGCACGCCAGCGCCGGTGAACTCGTGTACTGCTACAACATCGTCAAGCCGCGCAACGTCATGCCGGTGCACGGCGAATGGCGCCACCTGCGGGCCAACGCCGACCTCGCCATCCGTACGGGGGTCGATCCCGAGCGGGTGGTCATCGCCGAAGACGGCGTGGTCGTCGACCTCGTGGACGGGCGTGCGTCGATCACCGGCAAGGTGCCCGCGGGCAACGTCTACGTGGACGGCATGGAGGTCGGCGGGGCCACCGAGGCGTCCCTGAAGGACCGGGTCACCCTCGCGGAGGAAGGCGTGGTCACCGTGGTGGCGATCGTCGACGCCGACACCGGCGCCCTCGCCGAGACACCCGACTTCCTGGCCCGCGGGTTCGTCCACGACGACACCACCTTCGAACCGGTCGTCCCCGTCATCGAGAAGACCTTGGCGACCGCAGCCCGGGAAGGCGTCGGCGACGCACATCAGCTGGAACAGCTCATCGCCCGCGCCGTGGCGAACTGGGCCTTCCGGACGTACCGCCGCCGGCCCCTCATCATCCCCGTCATCATCGACGCCTGACCGCCTGGTCGTCTCCTTCGGCGGCCTGTGCAAGGGCCGCCGGCCTTCGGGCCCGGCACGACTGTCGCCCCCTGTCGAAAGGATGACGATGCGATGACCTGGGGGATGTCACCGGGCCCGAAGGGGGCCGTCGGAGACGCTGATCAGAGGCCCGAACCGCCGCCCGGCCGGGCGGCGGGCGGCAGATGTGCACACCGTGGCTGCGTGCGAACGACATCCACGACCCCGCGCATGGCGATGACCGCCAGGGCCTGATCGACCGGCTCGGCATGGAACCGACCGGTTGGACATCTGCTTTCGGACAACCGTGGCCGCACGTTTCCCCACAGCAGCACTGCCTGTCACCGGAGCCCAGTAGAGTCCCTCCTGTTTCACTGCCAGGTGCTCTCGGCCGCCGAGGCCGGGCACGCGAGCCTGTCCAGAACGGGTGTGAAGTGAACAGTCACTTACGACTCAGAACGCGTACGGCGACGGCGGTCCTGCGGACCAGGTTCGCCGCGATGGCAGGAACGGTCGCGATGCTCGCGGCCGTCCTCACCGGCACGTCCGTCACCACGGCGAGTGCCGCCGAAACCGCGCCCCTGCAGGCCGCGGCAGGCGGATGGTCCTGCGACGGGGAACCGGTTCCCCCCGGGTACGTCATCACCTCGCTCGACCGCACCGGCTGCAACGGCAGGGGTCTCTGGTACCAGGAACCCGCCCACGACAAGATCTGGACCTGCTCGGGCTCCCCGATCGTGGCCGGGTACGTCATCACCGGCCACAACGCATACGGTTGCAGCGGCATCGGCTCCTGGTACCACCAGCTTGTCCGCGACGGGATCTGGACCTGCTCGGGGTCCCCGATCGTGCCCGGGTACGTCATCACCGGCCATGACAAGTACGGGTGCGGCGGCATCGGCTCCTGGTACCACAAGCTCGCCAGCGACGGCATCTGGACCTGCGGGGGTTCTCCGATCGTGGCCGGGTACGTCGTGACCGCCTGGGACAAGTACGGGTGCGGGGGCATCGGCTCCTGGTACCACAAGCTCGCCCGTGCCGGCCTGTACGTGTGCCCCACCTCGCCCGTCCCGCCCGGGTTCCGCGCCACCACGGGCAGCGCGAACCAGTGCAGTGGCCTCGGCGGAAGGCTCCTCGTCAACGCCTGACCCCGGTCAGTCACACCTCACGCCTGCCGTAGGCGCGCTGAAGGCACCACGATCCGTGTGGTGCCTTCAGCGCGTTCCCCCGCGGGCGGGCGGTGCCTCGGCGGTACGCGGCCTCCCCCGCGGCCGGGCGCCGGATGTGCGGGGCGCGCCGCCTCGGGAACGACTGCGGAGCAGGCGTCGGCGACCGGCTCTGCCGGCGGTTTCGGCCGACGGCTTCTCACTTGGCCGGATTCATGTGAGATAGAGCACTTATCAGAACCATAGGCAGGGACGGCGACGTCAGCCTAGAGTCCTGGGGTTTGCGGAGCGTTTGCCTCCGCTCCACCCGGCCCGGCCATCTGCTCCGTACACGACCTGGACGCGGGCGCAGAAACCGGGCCGATTCCCCGACTCACGAGGAACCGGGAAGCACTCGCATGAGCACGTTGGAAGCCTGGGTCGTCGACCTCAACGACGTCTTCTGGACTTATCTGCTGATTCCGCTGGTCGCCGTCGCCGGCGTCTGGTTCACGTTGCGCTCCAAGGGCGTGCAGATCCGCCTGATCCCGGAGATGTTCCAGGTCTTCAAGGACAAGCCGCAGTCCGGGGTCAGCCCCTTCGGCGCCTTCACCATCTCCGCCGCCGCGCGGATCGGCACCGGCAACATCGCCGGCGTGGCCACCGCGATCACCATGGGCGGCCCCGGAGCCGTCTTCTGGATGTGGATGATGGCCCTGGTCGGCGGTGCCTCGGCGTTCGTCGAGTCGGTCCTGGCCCAGTTGTACAAGGTGCGCGACACCGAGCCCGGTACGTACCGGGGTGGCCCGGCCTACTACATGCAGAAGGCGCTCGGAATGCGCTGGCTCGGGGTGGTCTTCGCCGTTCTGATCACGCTGACGTTCGGGTTCGTGCTGACCGCGGTGCAGTCCAACACCATCACGGTGGCCACGAAGGGGTCCTTCGGCTCGGACGCCTCCTGGTTCAGCCCCGTCCTCGGCGTCGTGCTCGCCGTGCTGCTCGCACTCGCGGTGTTCTTCGGCGTGAAGCGCCTGACGGCCGTCACCAAGGTCATCATCCCGGTGATGGCCGGGCTCTACCTGCTGGTCGGCCTGGTCATCGTGCTTCTCAACCTCGGCAGCGTGCCGGGCATGCTCGGCGACATCATCGGCGGGGCCTTCGGGTTCCGCGAGGTCGCGGGTGGCGCCGTGGGTACAGCGATCCTGCAGGGCGTGCGGCGCGGCATGTTCTCCAACGAGGCGGGCATGGGTTCCGCCCCGAACGCCGCCGCGGCCGCGGAGACCACGCACCCGGTCAAGCAGGGCCTCGTCCAGACCCTCGGCGTCTACTTCGACACCCTGGTCATCTGCACCATGACCGCCTTCGTGATCCTGTCCGCCAACCCGACCCTCGGTGAGCGCGGCGGCGCGGACGTCACGCAGGCCGCCTTCACCAGCGCGCTCGGCGAGTGGGCGGGGCACCTGCTGACCCTGGTGGTCTTCATGGTCGCCTTCAGCTCCATGATCGGTAACTACTACTACGGCGAGTCCAACATCCAGTTCATCACCCGCAGCAAGAGCGTGATGAGCTCGTACCGCGCAGTGGTCATCGCCTGCGCCGTCCTCGGCGCGATCGGCTCGGTCCCGCTGGTCTGGAGTCTGGCGGACGTCACGATGGGCGCGATGGTCCTGGTCAACCTGATCGCGATCATCCCCCTCGGCGCGGTCGCCTTCCGCCTCCTCGACGACTACATGGACCAGCGCAGCCGGGGCCTCGACCCGGTCTTCCGCAAGGACCAGGTGCCGGACCTGCGCGGCGAGGTGGAATGCTGGGGCGCGTCGGACGAGGGCTCCGCCCCGAAGGATCGGGCCCCGGCCGGCTCACTCTGACACGAACGGCCCCGGCAAGGGCCGTACACGTCGAAGGGCGGCATCGTGTAAGGATGCCGCCCTCGGGCGTCACGGGGCCGGACTGGGGCGTCAGGACTGCGGCCGGGGCCACCGTGCGGGCGAAGCCGGGTGCCCTGCGAACCGGCCCACCGCCTCATTCCGCACCCACTACGAACTCGAATTCGGGGCGGTCCCACGGTACGGCGGGCGGGTTCGCGAGCGCGGTCCCGGTCCGCACGGCACCTGCGCGGTGGTAGAAGCCCTCGGCGGGGCGATGCGACACGACCTTGACACGGTCGAGCCCGGCGGCGCGGGCCTCGGACTGCATGTGCGCGACGAGCAGCCGTCCGATACCCCGGCCCTGCGCGTCGTCGGCGACGAACAGCAGGTCGAGCTCCGGTGGAGCGAGGACGAGCGAGTAGAACCCGAGGACCCGGCCTCCGTGCTCGTCGGCGTCGACGGCCACGAAGACGCGGTGGGCCTCGATGTAGTCGGGCCCGACCCGGTAGCCCGCGACTGCGGCTGCGTACTCCCCCGCGTAGGCGCCCGAGCCCCGCACGAGCCGCGTGAGCCGTCTGGCATCCCGCTCACCGGCCCTCCGTATCGTGATCGGCCGGCTGATCGGGGAAGTGCGTGAACTCACCGGGGGAGTATGTCGCACAGCGGCGTGCCGTCGTGCGGCGGGCGGTGAGTCAGCGCACGCCGACCACGACCCCGACCTGATGCGCTGTCGGATCGACGTCGAAGGCGTCGGGTGTCCCTGCTTCGGCCGGCTCGTCGCGGGTGAGCGGGCCATGTGGAGCCACCGCGGACTGCCGGCCGGCACGCGGTCCGTGTGACGCGCTCACCCTTCCGCCGGGGCGATTGCGCTTGAGTAACTCGCCAAGTCAGATACTTGCACTTGATGTTAAGTTGCCCGCTCCCTAACGTTCTCGGCATGAACCTCACTGTTCTCGCGGCCTCCGGCCGGACCGGCATCGCCCTCACCCGACAGGCACTGCGACGGGGTCACACCGTGACCGCCATCGCGCGCCATCCCGAGCGAATCGACCTGCCCCCCTCCCCCAACCTGCGCGAAGTGGCGGGCGACGTGAACGACGCGGCCAGTATCGCCGCCGCCGTGGACGGGGATTCCGTGGTCCTTTCCGCGCTCGGCACGGACCGGGCCGGAACACTCCTGACCGGCGCCCTCGCCGTCGCCGCCGCCGGCCCCCGGCGCATCATCTGGCTCGGTGCCTACGGCACGGGCGAGTCGGCCCGGGTCGCGGGAGAGGGCGCGGGTGTCCTCGCCAAGGTGCTGGGCGACCGGCTCGCGGACAAGGTCGAAGCCGACCGGACCGTTCTCGCGGCCGGGGGCACCGTCTTCCACGCCGGGATGCTCGCCGACGGGCCGGAGAGCCCTCGCCGGCGCACGGTCGGCCTGGAGGCCGCACCGCCCTTCGACCTCGGTGCGAAGGTCAGCCGGGACACCGTCGCCGCGGCGATGCTCGACGAAGCCGAGTCGCCCCGTTTCCCCGGCGCCGTGGCCCTGCCGCTGGCGGAGTAGGCGCCCGGGGTCAGCAGGCGGTGATCTCGTCGATCGACGCCCGGACCTGCTCGCGGAGCCAGGCGTGGGCAGGATCGGAGTCGTAGCGCTGGTGCCAGTTGCAGTTGATCGTCACCGCCGGGAAGTCGAGCGGAAGCGGCCGGGCGAGGAGCCCGAACGCCTCGATCAGCGGGCGGCCGAGAAGCGCCGTGCAGGTGACCAGGGCGTCGCCGCGGGCAGCGATCTGCAGGGCGGTGGACACCGTCGCCACCGCCGCGACCACCTGGCGCCGCAGGCCTTCGGCGGCCAGCACGTCGTCGATCGGTGCGGTGAGGCGGCCCCGCCGGGAGATCACCACATGCGGCTGCGCCGCATAGGCGGCCAGGTCGAGTCCGGTGGCACAAGGGTGGTCCGCGCGCATCGCCACGACGAGCCGGTCCTCGCCAAGGGGCTCGGACCGGAACTCGGGCAGACTCGGCATGCCGCCACCGAGTTCCAGATCGACACGGCCGTGGCGCAGGTCGTCGGTGTCGACGGAGTGCTCCGCCAGCACCCTCAGCCGCACCCCGGAAGCCCGCCGCCGGACCCTCTCGAACAGCACCGGCACCAGTGACGCGGCCGCCGCGTCGTGACACTGGATCGTGAAGGTCCGCTCCAGTCCGTCCAGGTCCAGCTCACGGACCGGTGACAGCACTTCGTGGGCCTGCCTCACCAGCCGGTGCACGTCCTCCCGCACCGACAGCGCGTACGGGGTCGGGGTCATCGAGTGACCGGTGCGCACCAGGATGTCGTCCCCGGTGACGGCGCGAAGCCGGCCGAGGGTGCGGCTGACCGCGGGCGAGGACAGGTGCAGCCGCTCGGCGGCGCCCATCACGCTGCCCTCTTCGAGCAGGGCGTCCAGCACGGTCAGAAGATTCAAGTCCAGTTGCATAGAAGTAAATCCTCACACTGCGTCAATCCACCTCGTTCAACTTCAGGAGCATCCCATGAGCCAGGAACCGCTTGCCGCCACCGTCGACGCCGTCCGCCGCGCCGGTGCCCGCATGATGACCCGCTACTCCACCGAGTCCCGTCCGCCCGGGCTCCCCGAACTGCTCGCCAGCCTCCAGGCCAATGACGCGGCCGTCGTCGACACGTTGCGCCCGGCGCTGTCCGAGGCCCTGCCGAGCGCGGGCTGGCTCAATGACGAACACGGGTCGGGACCGCTGGCCACGGGCGAGTGGTGGCTCGTCGACCCGGTCGGTGGCAACGTCAACGCCGTGCACGGCATGCCCGACTGGAACATCGGCGTGAGCCTCGTCCGTGACGGCCGCCCGGTGCTGGCGGTGGTCCACTTCCCGGTCTCCGACGAGATGTTCACCGCCACCGAGGACGGTGGGGCGTTCCTCAACGGCGTACGGCTGCGGGTCTCGGACAAGACGTCGCTGGACGGCGCGCTGACCGGGACCGGGCAGGCCAAGCCGGACCACGATCCCGCGCTCGCGAAGCGGATGGGCTCTGCCTTCGCGGCGATGACGGACTCCGCCCTCCACGTGCGGGTCTCCGTACCGGTGACCCACCAGCTCGCCCAGGTCGCCGCGGGCCGGATGGACGCGCACTGGCAGTTCGACAACGTCCGGTCCCACGCGGCGGGGGTGCTGCTGGTCCAGGAGGCCGGGGGCGTCGTGACCGACCTCGGGGGCGCACCCTGGGACCTGGCCGTCGAGAGCTACCTCGCCGCCGCGCCGGGTGTGCACGCCGCCGCGCTGGAGGTCCTCACCGCCTGAGGCACGTCCGGAGCCGCCCTCCTCGTCACCCGCCGTGGTTCCCACTGCTGTCCCACTGCGTCCGGCCACGGGAGGCCACGCCCCGTGGCGCTCCGTGGGCGGTCCTCTCAGCGACGACCGCCCCGGTGGCTCACCGGGGTCGCGCCCGGAGGGAAGATCCCGTGGCGGTGACGTCGCGGGCGCGGGGTACGCGCGCTGGGGGAACCGCTTCCACGAGGCTTCGGCTTCCGGCCGAGTACGAGTCCGTCGAAGCGGCCGGCAAAGAGCCCCGCACACCGGCGCCCGGAACCGCTCGGCCCGAGCCGATCGTGTGACGAGCGTCCGGACCGCTTGGCCGAGGCGGTCGAGCAGGGCTTGGCCTCGTGCGCCGGCCCGACAGGCACAGTGAGCGACGTAGGAGTACGTATATGAACTGGTTCACCTCCGCAGCGGGCGCAGGTCTCGTGCTGGCCGCGCTGCGCGACGTGTTCCACACCCTGTGGCATCCCACCGCACGCGGCAGTCTGAGCGCCCTGGTGCTGCACGGATCGTGGCGCGTGTCCCGGCGCGTCGGCAGGCGGGGACGGCTCACCTCCGTCGTGGGGCCGGCCGCGATGGTCGCGGTGATCCTGGCCTGGACATCGATGGTCGTGGCCGGCTGGACGCTCATCTACTGGGCCCACCTGCCCGAGGGCTTCTCCTTCGGTCCCGGCCTCCGGCCGGACCAGCGCGCGGACCTGCTCGACGCGCTCTACCTGTCGCTCGTCAGTCTCACCACCCTCGGCTTCGGCGACATCGTTCCGACCGATGCCTGGCTCCGCATCGCCGTCCCCGTCCAGGCCCTGATCGGGTTCGCCCTTCTGACCGCGGCGGTCTCATGGGTGGGACAGACCTATCCGGCCCTGGCTCGCAGGCGTGTCCTCGCCCTGCGCCTCGCGTCGCTGCGCACCGCACGGGAGACCACGGGCCCGGTGGACGCGGCGTTCACCGCGACGGTGCTGGAGGACCTGGCGGTCCAGGTCGGCCAAGTCCGCGTCGACCTGAACCAGCACGCCGAGACGTACTACTTCCAGGACGACGACGACAGCCCCTCCCTGCCTGCGATGATCAGCTACGCCATGGACCTCGCCGCCGAGGGCCGGCAGTCGCGGAGAGACGACGTCCGCATGAGCGCCGCCATGCTGGCCCATGCGCTGGAGAGCCTCGCAACGATACTCGGACGGCAGTTCCTGCGGACCCAGGGCGATCCCGAGCAGATCTTCGCCGCCTACGCACGCGACCACGACCGCCTCCCGGTCCGGGCCCGGTAGTGCTGCGCCGCCACGCGTGAGCGTGCCGGGTGAGGAGCGCCCCCGGGGTGTGGGAGCCGGGGGGCGAGCGGCTCCGGAGCGAGTGGGCGCCGTTCGTGGGTGACGTGTCCGGCAACGAGCGGCTGCGACCGGCACGTCCCTCCGCGAACGCCTCAGGACACCGGGCGGCCCGGCCGCCGGATGACCCTGCGCATCGCGTCCACCACCAGCGAGACGACATCCAGCACCAGGATCAGGGCGGCCAGCATCAGGCAGGCACGCGCCGCCGTCCAGGACCCGGCGGCGACGGCGCGCGCGTACGAAGCCACCCAGGGCCCCGCACCTCCCACGTCCCAGACGGGCCCCTGCGGGTGGGCGGCACCGACCACTTCGCCCAGAAGCCGGCTCGAAGCGGCGAGCACCATCAGGCCGAGGGCCGCGATCACCATTCTCCTCAGAAGCGGCCGTCGCTTCAGTACCCCGTCCACATGACCCCCTCCGCAGCGCCCGGCGATTATACGAACCGATGCGCTTGCCGGCCGCACCGCGCACGGGCCTACTGAGGAGTGCGGCCGGTGAGAGCGCCGCCGGGGTCATCGAGCAGGGCGACGCGGACGGTGATGCGTTTGCCGACCGGCTCCCTGTGGGCCTCGAAGCTCTGGGCCACGGCCATCACGATCTCCAGCCCGTGCTGCCCCACCCGGTCCGCATCGGCAGCCCGGGCCACCGGCAGGTCCGAGTTCGCGTCCCACACCACGACTTCGACCGTGTCACCGGCGATCCGCAGATCCAGCAGCGCCGGGCCCGGCGCGTACTTGACGGCGTTGGTGACCAGCTCGCTGACCACCAGCTGGGTCAGGTCCATCGCTCGCTGGGAGACCGGCAGGCCGTGCTCGGCCTGCACCCGGGTCAGAAAGGCCGCCGCCCGGCGGCGGGCCCGGGAGATATCCGACTTGTCACCGTCCAGGGCCACCGTGCTCTGTATGGACTGTACGAACGGCGCGATGCCGTCCCCGCCCAGAGGCCCAGAATCCATACCGGCCACCTTCGCTACCCCGTTCATGCCCCGGCGCATACCCGCTCCCGCGGGTCGTACACCCCGTCCCTTCCGACGGCCTCCTGCTCACGGGAATCAGCCGCGCCGTGAGGGCGGCCCTGCACAGCGGGGCGTCGGTGTGCAAGTATCGCGGACATGGCGGAGGAGAGAACGACGGACAGCGGAGCAATCGAACAGCCGGGTGGACTGTCGGTCGTGACCACTGCCACCGAAGGCGTCCGGGTGCTGACCCTGGCCGGAGAAGTCGACCATCACACCGTGGGCCGGTTCCGGCGGGACCTGGACGTCACCGGCACCGTCCGGCCTCGCATCGTGATCGACATGCGTCAGGTCACCTTCATGGACTCCAGCGGCCTCAACGTCCTCATCGCCGCCCACCAGGACGTCGCCGCAGCCGGCGGCTGGCTCCGCCTGGCCGGGCCCACCGACACCGTGCTGCGCGTCCTGCGCCTCGTCGGCGTGGACCAGCTCATCGACTGCCGCCCCAGCCTGCGCCAGGCACTCGTTCCCTGACGGCGCCGCCCTCCTCGCTGCCGTGCGCGCCCGGGCAGCGCGCGGCCCGGCCACCCTCTGGGGTGTTGGAGAGCCGGTGGCGGTCCGCGGAGCGCTGACGGCGGGCCCGGCCGCACACTCCGTTCACAGGATCGCCTTGCGCAGCAGGTACGGCAGCCGGTGCACCGCCCACGCACCGACGCCGCCGAGGACGGCGCCGGCGGCGACGTCGCTGGGATAGTGCGCTCCCGAGTGCACCCGCTCCACCGCCACCGCCGCGGCCGGCAGCGCGCACGCCACACCGGCCGCCGGCCACACCAGCGCCACCGCACCGGTGAATCCGCACGCGGCCGCGGTGTGCCCGGACGGGAACGACGACGAGTCGGGGCGGTCTTCGACGTCGTCGTGCGGTATCCACTCCTCGGGCGGACGCCGCCGCTCCCACAGCTGCTTGACCACCGCGTTCGACACCACCTCGGACACCGCCATCGCGGCCAGCCCCGACAGCGCGGCACGCTTGCCCCGCACCCCGCCCGCCGCCGCCATGACCAGTGCCGCTCCCCACCACAGCTTGGTCCGCTCCGCCGCTGCCCCCACCACCGGCGCGCACCCGCGCACCCACTCGGAGCTCCACCCGGCCACCTGCCGCACGGGAGACCGCTCCGCCCGGCGCAACTTCGCTTCCACGTTCATGACCAGGTAAGTGACCCGCACACGTCGAATCAATCCGGAACGCGTACGGCGGCATCCCCGCCTGGAGGACTCTGCCGACACATCATCCCGTTTTGTCCTCGGGCGGCAGTTTGCGGGTGTCCCGTGGCTCGGCGTAGGGCTCGTCAGCGGGCGGGTGGCCGTCCTCGATCGCCCGCTGCCGCTCCGACTCGGCGTTGAACTCCAGGCCGAGCAGGATGGCGATGTTCGTGATCCAGAGCCACACCAGGAAGATGATGATGCCGGCGAACGTGCCGTAAGTCTTGCTGTAGCTGCCGAAGTTCGCCACGTAGAAGGCGAAGGCCGCCGATGCGACGATCCAGATGAGGACGGCGATCAGGCTGCCCGGGCTGACCCAGCGGAAGCGGCGCCTGATGTTCGGCGCGGCCCAGTAGAGCAGCGCGATGGCTACGCTGACCAGCAGGACCATCACCGGCCATTTGGCGATGTTCCACACGGTGACGACGGTGCTGCCCAGCCCCAGGACGTCCCCCGCCTTCCTGGCCAGGCTTCCGGAGACGACGACACCGACCGCGGTCAGGGCCAGCAGGACGATCACGGCGACGGTGATGCCCAGCCGCGTCGGCAGCGTCTTCCACACCGGCCTGCCCTCGCCGATGTCGTACACGTTGTTGGCGGCGCGCATGAAGGCCGCCACGTACCCGGAGGCGGACCACAGGGCGAGGACGAGACCGAGGACGAGAGCGATGCCGGCCTTCCCCTGGCCGCCGCCCAGTTGTCCGAGCATGGCGGTCAGGATGTCGCCCACCGCCCCGGGAGCGAGACCGGCGACGTTGTCGATCAGCGGCTGGATCGCCGCTTCGCCGATGAGACCCACGATGGACAGCAGGGCGAGCGCGGCGGGGAAGAGCGCCAGGATTCCGTAGTACGTCAGGGCCGCCGCCCAGTCGGTCAGCGCGTCGGCCCTGAACTCCCCGACCGTCCGTTTGAGCACACTGCTCCACGATCGTTTGGGCAGGTCCCCCGGCCCTTTCGCCGACTCGGAGCCACCGTCGCCGGCCGGGCGGCCGGGTGGTTGTTCGGATCGCGCCATGACTCCTCCGTCGTACTCCGCCCCGTCGCCGTTCGGCGGGGCACCACTGCAGCCACCGACGCTAGGACCACGGGACCGCGAACGCGGCGAGCGAAGGCTCGCAGCACCGCGCTGTCGCCCTGATAGAGCAGTCACGGCGCCGGGTCCCGACGCCCCGGGCTGGTCCGCACCGTCCGGCTCCGGCGGCCCGGGGCCCCGCGGGCCGCCGGGTGCGCGGTACCGCCCTGTCGCGGACCGGCCGGACCTGCGCCGCGTACGCCGCGCTCCGGGGCCGGTCGGCGTGCCGGGCGGCAGGTCGTATGCGGCGTGCGCGCCGGGGCCGTACGCGCCTTCCGCGCCGGAGCCGTACGCGCCTTTCTGCCGGGGCCGTACGCGGCCTCCGCGCCGGGGTCGCGTCCCCCGCCGGCCCGGCGCGAGGCCGCCGTCAGGCGTCTCCGGGCGCTTCGTCCCACTCCGTGACGACGCGCATCCGCTCGCCCTGGGCGCCGAAGAGACTCAGGAACTCGACGGGCTGCTCACCCGCGTTGCCGAACGCGTGGGGCAGCCGTGTGTCGAGCTCCGTGGCCTCCCCGGCCGTCAGGACCACGTGGCGCCGCCGGACGCGGACGACGTGAGCGCCCCCGAAGGGGCGCGCGACGTTCCGCCGTCGCGGGGGCGCCACGTACCGACATCCGTGCGTGGACGCCGGGACGCGCCCGCTGTGCGCCGGTTCGTGCCTGACCAGGGGCACGGTCGCCGGCCGTGGCCCGGGGCGCTCAGCGGCTGCGGGGGGCCACCAGGCCCGAGTCGTAGGCGAGGATCACCGCCTGCACCCGGTCGCGCAGGTGGAACTTCTCCAGGATGTGAGCGACGTGGGTCTTCACCGTCGTCTCGCCGATCCCCAGTTCGGCGGCGATCTCCGCGTTGGAAAGCCCGCGGGCCAGGGTGCGCAGTACGTCCACCTCGCGTCCGGTCAGCGCGTCCAGGCGCGGCGGGACGGGGGGTGCTCCCTCGGAGGGCATCTGCGCGAACCGTTCCAGCAGGCGCCGGGTGACGCGGGGCGCGAGGACGGACTCGCCCGCGGCCACCGTACGGATGGCGGCGACCAGGGAGTCTGCCGGGCCGTCCTTGACGAGGAAGCTGCTGGCCCCCGCCCGCAGGGCGTCGACCACGTGCTGGTCGAGGTCGAAGGTGGTCAGGATGATGACCCGGCCGGGCAGCCCGCTCTCGGCGATCAGGCGGGTGGCCTCGACGCCGTCCATCCGCGGCATGCGGATGTCCATGAGGACGACGTCCGGGGCGAGCCGCCGGGTCTCCTCGACGGCCTGGTGGCCGTCGGCGGCCTCGCCCACGACCTCGATGTCCGGCTCCGCCTCCAGGATGTAGCGGAAGCCGGTCCGGATCATCGGCTGGTCGTCAGCCAGCAGAACGCTGATGGGCCGCATGGTGTGCAGTTCCTCCGGTGCTCGCGATGCCGTCGTGGTCGGGCAGCTGAAGGACGGCGTGTACGCAGTATCCGCCGCCGGGCCGCGGACCGGTGTGCAGGGTGCCGCCCGTCGCGGCGACCCGCTCCCGCATGCCCAGCAGACCATGGCCGCAGCCGTCGGCGGTCATCGGGGGGCGTGCCGTGGCCGCGGCGGCACCGGCCGGTCCGTCGTCGCAGACGCGTACGTGCAGCCGGTCCGGTTCCTCCCCCCACAACAGGCGCACGCGGGTGCGGGTCGCGCCCGCGTGCTTGACCGTGTTGGTCAGCGCCTCCTGCACGACGCGGTACACCGTCAGGTGGTAGCCCGCGGGCAGCGGTACGGGCGTGCCCGACACCTGGTGGTCGACGTCGAGTCCGGTGGCGCGTACCGCCTCGACGAGCGCGGGCAGCGCTTCGACGGTCGGCTGGGGAGGCTCGTTCGACGGCGCGCTCCCGTCGTCCTCGTCGGTGCGCAGGACGTCCAGCAGCCGGCGCAGTTCGGTGACGGTGTCCCGGCCCGTCTGTTCGACGGTGGCGTGCAGTTCGTGCGCCTTGTCGGGAGAGCGGTCCTGGACGCGGTCGGCCGCGATGGTCTGCACGACCATGAGGCTCACGTTGTGCGCGACGATGTCGTGCAGCTCACGGGCGATCCGTGCGCGTTCCTCCATCACCGCCGCCCGTGCGTTGGCGGCCTGTTCGCGTTCCAGGGCGGCGGCGCGCTGCATGGCCTCGTCCCGGACGGCCGTCCGCGCCCGGGAGAGCCGGCCGAGCGCCCAGGCCGCGAGCAGCAGTACGGCATCGGCCAGCAGCGCGGCGAGCCGGTGCCCGGCCGGCGCGAGGAACGCCTCCGCCGTCGCGCTCAGGGGGATGAACGCGGCGGCCACGAAGGTCGTCACCCACGGACCGCGGCGTACGGCCGTGAGGAACACGGCGGTCGACACGGCCAGGTAGGTGGGTCCGATCGACGTGCCGTCCGGCCCGGCGAGCTGGGGGATGTAGGACAGGTGCTGCAGCGTCCCGGACGCCGCGGCCATCACCAGCAGACTCGCCAGGGGCGCCTTGCGGTGCACGGCGAGGGGGAGGCTCGACAGCAGCACCAGGACGAGCCACCAGTGGTCCGGCGACCGCAGGGGATGTGCGCCGGGCGGGATCGCTTCCGGAAGTGCCAGACACGCCGCCGCCGCGAGGACGGCGAGGGTCGTGTCCGTCACCGCGGCGGGCACCTGGCGGCCCGCGAAGGACCCTGGCTCTCTCATGCCTCAACGGTAAGGGGGCCGCTCATCGGCGCCCGACCTCCCCAGGTCCCGGTCGCGCGGCCGTCCTTCGTCCTTCCGGCCCCCCTCCTCGCGGAGGAGACGCGTGGCCGAGGCCCCCGCGGACGCCGCGAGCCCTCCTCCGGACGAGGGAAGCCTCCGGCCGTCTCATCCGCGGGGCCGACCGTCCGGTTCGACGTGGAGACGGAGCTTTCGGGCGGCGACGGCCGGTGTACTGAAGGCACCCCCCTCCCCACCGAACCCGGAGTTCGACCATGCTCGGAACACGCGGCCGCAACCAGCCCCCCGGCGGCCCCATCGGCATCGACCCGTCACGCAGCGCCGTACGGCTGACTCAGGTGACCAAGGAGTACGGCCGCGGTCCCTCCGCGGTCGTCGCCCTCGACCAGGTGAGCACCGGGATCACCGCCGGCAGCTTCACCGCCGTCATGGGCCCCTCCGGCTCGGGGAAGAGCACCTTCCTGCACTGCGCCGCCGGACTCGACCGGCCCACGTCCGGGACCGTCCAGCTGGGCGGGCAGGACCTCGGTGAGCTGGACGAGAAGCAGCTCACCCGGTTCCGCCGGACCCGTATCGGGTTCGTCTTCCAGGCGTTCAACCTGCTGCCCTCCCTCACCGTCGAGCAGAACATCACCCTGCCGCTGCGGCTCGCCGGGGCGGGCACGGCCCACGGCGCGGTCCACGACGTCACGGCCTCGGTGGGGGTCACCGGTCTGCTCGGCCGGCGCCCCTCGCAGCTCTCCGGAGGGCAGCAGCAGCGGGTCGCCATCGCCCGCGCGCTCATCACCCGCCCCGAGGTGATCTTCGCGGACGAGCCGACCGGCGCTCTCGACCCGGACACGGCCGAGGACGTGCTCGGGCTGCTCCGGAAGGCGGCGACCGATCTGCACCAGACCGTGGTGATGGTCACGCACGACCCGGTCGCCGCCCAACACGCCGACCAGGTCGTCTTCCTGGCCGCCGGACGCGTGGTCCGCCGTGTCGACGCGCCCACCGCCGCCCAGGTCAAGGGCGTCATGACCGAGTTGCGGAGGACCCGCTGATGCTGCGCCTCGCCCTCGCGACCCTGCGCGCCCGGCGCGGTGCCTTCGCCGCCACGTTCGCCGCGCTCCTGCTGGGCGCGGCCGTGATCAGCGCCTGCGGCGTACTCCTCGAATCCGGGCTGCGCTCCGCGCTGCCGCCCGAGCGCTACGACAGGGCCCCACTGATCGTCGCGGGCCGGCACTCCCTCGACCTGGACGTGAAGTCCGCCGACGGCTCCGACTACCGCAGCTCCCAGCCCCTGACCGAACAGGCGGGACTCGACGGCTCCCTGACCCGCGACCTCGCCGCGGTGGAGGGCGTCGCCTCCGTGGTGCCCGACCGTGCGGCAGCGGTCCGGCTGCCGGCCGGGGACCGGGCGGTGACCGGCGCCAACGGTGCCGTGCCGCAGGCGCACACCTGGTCCAGTCACGTCCTGGGCGGCTTTCGCCTCACCGAGGGGCACAGCCCCCAGGATGCCCGCCAAGCCGTTCTGGACACCGACCTCGCCGCCCGCGCGGGGCTGCGGACCGGAGACACCGTCCGGCTGATGACGTCGTCCACCCCGCTCACCTTCGAGGTGGCCGGCCTGGTCTCCCTCGACGACGGCCGTGCGCCCCGGCAGTCGGTGCTGTACGTCTCCGGCGCCGGGCTGCAGCGCCTCGCGCCCGACGCGCCCCTCGTCGCCTTCGGGGTGTTCACCGTGTCCGGCGCCTCCCTCTCGGCGGTGGCGTCCGATGTCGAACACGTGCTGGCCGGACATCACGCGGCCGTGTACACGGGTGACGGACGTGGTGAGGCGGAGTTCACCGACATCGTCGTCGGCGCGGCCAACCTCGTGGAGCTGTCCACCGCCATCGGCGGGAACGTCCTGCTCGTGGCCGTGTTCGTGCTGTGCGCCACCACGTCCCTCGCCGTCCGCCACCGGCACCGCGAGATGGCCCTGCTGCGCGCCGTCGGCACCACTCCCGGGCAGCTCCGCCTCATGATCACGGCCGAGTCGGCCACGGCCGGTCTGGTCGCCGGGGTGCTCGGCTGTCCCCTCGGTGCCGGTGTCGTCCACTGGCTGAGCGGGCAGTTCGCCGGGCGTGGTCTGGTACCGCCGGACTTCCGGCCGGTCGTCGGCCCGCTGCCGTTCCTCGCGGCCGTGGCCGCCACCGTCCTGACCGCCGTGGCCGCAGCCCTCTTCGCCGCCCGGCGGGCGGCCCGCGTCCGCCCCACGGAGGCCCTGCGCGAGGCGTCCGTCGAACCCGCGCGTCTCGGCCGCGGGCGCCTGGCCACCGGCGGGGTCCTGCTCGCCCTGGCCGTCTCCGTGCTCGGTCTCGGCCTCGGTCACCGCACCGACTTCCTCACCCTGGTCGGCCTGGCCAACTCCCTGGTCCTGCTCCTCGTCATCGCCGCCGCGGTCCTCGGCCCGCTGATCACCCGCGCCGCCCTGGCCGTCCTCGCCCCCGTACTGGACCGCACGGGTGTCACCGGCCGGCTCGCGGCGGCCAACTCCCGCGCCCATGCCGCCCGGACGGCCGCCGCCATCACCCCGCTCCTGCTGGCGGTGTCCTTCGCCGCGACCGTCGTCTTCACCCAGACCACCCAGCTGGAGCGCGCCGCGGACGACATCCGCTCCGGCACGGTCGCCGGCCACGTGCTCACCGCCCCCGGCGGCGTCTCCCCCGACCTCGCGCACCGGGCCGCCGAACTGCCCGGGGTGACGGCCGCCACCGGCGTGGTCCGGTCCAAGGCCATCGGCGTGGGTTCGCTCCTGGGCACGCAGGAGACCGTCTCCCTGACCGCCCAGGGCCTCGAACCCTCGGCCCTGACCGCCACCGTCGACTTGGACACACGGGAGGGGGACCTGTCCGCCCTGGCTCCGGGCACGGTCGCGCTCAGCACCACGGCGGCCTCCTGGCTCGGGGTCGGCGTCGGCGACCGGGCCCACCTCCACCTCGGGGACGGCGCTCCCTTCACCGGCGAGGTGATCGCCGTGTACGACCGCGGACTCGGCTTCGCCGACCTGACCTTCGACCACGACCTGCTCCTGTCCCACACCACCGCACGCGTCGACCGGTCGGTGCTGGTCCGGTCGGCGTCCGGCGCCGACGTCGCCCCCGCGCTGTCCGCCCTGGCGAACGACTACCCGGGCAGCGTGCTCGGCGAAGCGCTGGCCGCCGACGAGCAGGTCGAGGAGCAGCGGGCGACGGCGTGGGTGAACTACGTGGTGGTCGGCCTCGTCATGGCCTACACGACGCTCACCGTCGTCAACACCCAGGCGATGAACACCGTCACCCGCCGCCGCGAGTTCGCGCTGCTGCGCCTGACCGGTGCCGGCCGGTCGCAGGTGCTGGCGATGATGCGCCGGGAGAGCTTCACCGTGGCCGCCGTCGGCGGCCTCCTCGGCACCCTGCTGGCCGTCCCGCCCCTCGTCCTGATCGCTCTGGCACTGACCGGCGGGCCCCTGCCGACGGTGCCGGTGCTGGGCTGGCTCACGATCATCGCGGTCACGGGGCTACTGGCGGTGGCCGGAGCGATGCTGCCCGCCCGGGTCGCGCTCCGCGCCCGTCCGGTGGACGCCGTGGGCATGAAGGAGTGATCCACGAGCGCCGACCGCCTGCGTCACCCGCCCGGCGGTGACCCGCCCGCCCCCTCGGACGGGTTCGACCTGCTCGCCGGGGGACGTACCCGGAGCGCGATGCGCAGACCGGCACGGCGGCAGGCTCTCCCCCCCCTCCGGCCCTCAGCGGGCCGGGCGGGGACCGCTCCTCTTCGGAGGGCCGCAAGCGGCACGTCTCACCTGTGGGAAAGCGGGTACGGGCGAGAGCGGACCATCGCCCCGAGACAAGGACAGCCACTGTGTCATCCACGGACGTCGTCGAGCTCATTCTGAAGGACCACCGCCGTATGGAAGACCTGTTCCGTACGATGCGCAACGTCGAGGCCGACCGTGCCGCCGCTCTCGCGGAGTTCGCGAACCTCCTCGTCGCACACGCCTCGGCGGAGGAGGACAAGGTCTACCCGGCCCTGCGCCGCTACAAGAACGTGGACGGCGACGACGTCGACCACGGCGTCCACGAGCACCATGAGGCCAACGAGGCGCTGCTCGCCCTGCTCCAGGTGGAAGACACGGCGTCCGAGGAGTGGGGGGAGAAACTCGAGGAACTCGTCACGGCGGTCAACCATCACGCGGACGAGGAGGAGCGGACCCTCCTCAACGACGCCCGGGAGAACGTCAGCGACGAGCGCCGCGCCGAACTGGGCCGGGCGTTCCGTGAGGCGCGCGCGGCCTATCTGGACTCCGGATGCGGCAGGGTCGAGAACGTGCGCGAACTGGTGGCCGCCGCCGGCGACTGACCGTACGCGGCCCGCGGTGACGCGTACGTCCGGGGCGGTTCCGGGGACGCGTGCGGCCGGGGTCGTTGCGGAGACGCGTGCGGCCGAGGTCGTTGCGGGACGCCTCGGCCGGTTCCGGCCTCCTGGGTGAAGCCGATGCCGGGTCCTCGGGGACGGGGACGGGGACGATGGGCGGTGGGACACCAGAGCGCCAGCAGGGCACCCCCCCCCCGTTCCCTCCCTTCCTCACACCCAC